>CAZZJJ010000024.1:0-13008 GCA_964654405.1 uncultured Treponemataceae bacterium | reverse complement strand
CGAATCCATATCCAGTTATCCCGATCCTGCCCCCGCCGTTCAGGATTGATGCAATCCATGGCCGCTTTGTCCGTTTTGCGCAGATCCTCAGGATTGCCGGATAAACAGACCCATCGGAACGGACCATAGCCGTAATCGAAAAGCTCCGGCCCCAGAATGTCTTCAACATAGCTAGGGAAGATAAATCCATCTTTTTCATCCAATCCGTTTTTGGAAACCTCTTTGCAGCCAGCATCAAAAACCGCTTTGAGAAATGAATTTCCATAATCGAAGAAATAGGTGCCCTTGCTGGAAAGTTTTTTGATGACTTCGAAATGTCGCCTCAGAGATTTATCCACCAGTTGTCTGAACCTCTCGCGGTCCTCGGCAAGGAGCTGGGTTCGTTCTTCAAAACTGATACCTGCCGGGCAGTAACCACCATCATACGGCACATGACAGCTTGTCTGATCTGATAAGAGATCGATGTGAATACCATGCGTTTCAGCATATTCGAGCAAATCAACAATATTTCCATGGTAGGCGACCGCTATGGCTTCTTTCTTTTCAGCAGAAGCGAGGGCCTGGGCAAAGGCGTCTTCGCAGGTTTTTGCAACGCTGGACACCCAGCCCTGCGAATAGCGCGTTTGAATTCGGGATGCGTCAACCTCAGCAATAATCGAAGCGGCGCCTGCTATGACAGCGGCTTTTCCCTGTGCTCCGGACATCCCGCCGAGTCCTGAAGAAACGAAAAGCCTTCCCGCAAGATCTTTGTCATGCGGTATACCGAGCTTCAGCCGCCCGGCATTCAAAATCGTATTGTAAGTGCCGTGAACGATACCCTGCGGACCTATGTACATCCAACCGCCAGCGGTCATCTGCCCATAATTGGCAACACCGAGCGCCGCTGCGACATTGAAATCCTTCTGGTTGTCGAACATGCCAACCATCAGTCCGTTGGTGATGATGACACGCGGAGAAAGCTCATGGCTTTTAAACATGCCAAGCGGGTGGCCGGATTCCAGGACCAGAGTCGAGTTGTGGTCGAGCACCTCCAGATACTTGCAGATAAGCCGGTACTGCATCCAGTTCTGACAGACCTGGCCGGTCTCTCCATAGGTTACCAGCTCGTATGGATACAGGGCGACATCGAAATCGAGATTGTTGTCGATCATGACCCTGAAAGCCTTTCCTTCGATGCAGGCGCCAGGGTATTCGTTAATCGATTTCCCCTGAATCCTTCCCGCGGGGCGGAACCGATAGCCATAGATACGACCATGTTCCCTTAGCTCCTGCAAGAATTCGGGAATCAATTTTTCATGCCATTTTGGGGGAATATATCGCAGGGAATTTTTCAAGGCCAGCAAAGTCTGGCTGGGAGAAAGCTCGGCATCCCGGCGGGGTGCACGGCGAATTCCCGGTTCAAATACCGGATCAGGCGGGAATTCTTCAAAATCAACAAGATTCATGACAGCACCTCCAGAAAGCTATTAGTATATACTGTTTTTCTTAATTTGTGGCTTACTCTCTTGTCAATTTTTCTTTTTATATATATATTTCTATATATAAGGAGATTGCTGTGGTAGAACATTTAACCAAAGAGACCTTCCTGTCCAAGGTCTTTGATTATGAAAACAAGAAAGAGTGGGAATATCAGGGCGAACTGCCCGCTATCATCGATTTCTGGGCCCCCTGGTGCGGTCCCTGCAAGATGGTCGGCCCCGTTCTTGAAGCGCTCGATAAAGAATATGAAGGCAAGATTCAGGTGTACAAAGTAAATACTGATGAAGAACAGGAACTGGCTGGCGCGTTTGGCATCCAGAGTATCCCTTCCTTGCTTTTTGTTCCCAAAGAAGGCCAGCCGCAGATGGCAGTCGGAGCACTGCCAAAGTCGACTTTCCAATCAGCCATCAAGGATGTTCTCGGCGTAGCGCTCTGAAATTAGTGTTTCCAAAATTGTGCTAAACACGAGAAGCAGGCTTGGGAATGGCAATAGAATAACTTTTCAATCACCTTCCCGAGCCTGAATTTTTCTTTCAGCACAAGATTGGAAACACTAACCTTAAGAGGCAGACATTTCCACCAGCGTTTGCGCCAAATGGTTTGTATGCTTGTTAATCCTGTGCAGATGACTCAGCAGATCCATATGTATTTCAGTGGTATCGAGAGAAATGCTGACACCATTGTTCAATCTCTGGAAATGCTTCCTTCTCAGTTCGTTCAGCAGTTCTCTTGAATTCTCAACATCCTTTAAAACCTCAAGAGCTTTCCCGGCATCTTCCTCAGCCAGTGATTTTACAAATAGCTTAAAATGCCCAATGACGATTTCGCTCATTTTCATAATATCGGAAAAACCCTCTTCAGATAGATACAGATCCTTGTTGACCAGCTTTTTTATCCTGTCCAGAACATTCCTCTCAATTACATCTGCCAAGTTCTCAAGCTCCGAAGCGAGGAACAGATACGCTGTTTGCATCCGGCTTTCCTGCTCGCTTAATGGGTTCTTGGCAATTTTTGTCAGATAGACAATGATTTCCGTACGAAGCGTGTCCACCATTTTGTCAGCCTTCTTTATCTCCTTCCCGGTGTCCAGACTTCTGTCAACCAACATGATGCGCGCTTTATCCAACATGGATTCGATGATTCCAGCCATCCTGAGCAACTCTTTTTTTACTTGAATCAGCGCGATTGCAGGTTCGGAGAGCATGGTTTCGCTTAAATATTGCGCGCCAAAAACTTCTTTGGGCGGCTCGGGCGGAACCAGTTTGTTGAATATTTTTGTAATGACAGGGAGCATCGGGAAAATGAAAACATGGTTTATCATGGGCATTAAAGTATGAGCCATGGCTATCTGACGTGCCAGGTTGTTCCGCCCACCCGGGAACAGCGCAGAAAATTCCTTGGCGAGATAAATGTAGAATCGTTCATTTCTGAAAGGAATCATTAAAAGAATAAAAGCGATGGACACACCGATTGTTTGAAACACTACATGAATATACGCGCTGCGTTTTGCCTCCCTGTTGAGACTTAGACTGCCGAGGATAGCAGTAATGCAGGTACCGATTGACGCACCAAGATTGATGGGCACCGCTTGTTCAAGCGTTATGGCTCCCGATATTGCCATGGCGATTACCAATCCGCTGGTCGCTCCGGAAGATTGAATTATCATGGTAAAAAGCAAACCGACAAGAACACCCAGTATCGGCTCTTCAATCCTGCTCATCAAACTCATGAACACAGCAGAATGACGCAGAGGTTCCATCGCTCTGGACATGAAATCCATTCCCAAAAAAAGCAATCCGAATCCCAGAATGGTATTGGCCAGACTCTTCTGCTTTTTATTCTTCGCAAGAATGAATGTAAAAAACCCTATTGCCACAAAGAGAGTCGCCAGCTTGGTTATCTTTGGGAAGGCAAACAACTGTCCCAGAACCGTCGAACCAAGCTCGGCGCCCAGGGTAACCGCCAGGCTCTGTTGAAAGGTCATGAGCCCAGCGCCGACCAGAACCGCTTCAAGAACCGTGGTAGCTGAAGAAGATTGATTGAGGACAGTTACTCCCAAGCCGGTAAGGTATCCGCGGAACTTGTTTTTTGTCAAAAGAATCATGATGCTTCGCAGCTTGGTGCCGGCGAATGCCGTCAGGTTGTCGTTCATCATGATCATTCCGAATAAAAAGATTGCCAATCCGCCAATGAGGTCGAAAATGTTGTATGCTGTCATTCTGAACCCTTAGTTGCGCAAAAATGAAAGGGTGATTCTAGCATCATTTCAGCTCTCAAGAAACTGCTGAATTATGGGCTGGAGCTTTTTTCTTGAATAGGATTCGTTTGCCTGGGCAAACCATCCAGAACAATCGGGTGTACTTCCAGCTGGCGTCGGCACGGTGCTTAAGCCAAGATCAGTGGCCTTCAGAAAACCATCGATTTTCTTGAACAGAGCAGAATCCGGGCTGTACACCACCAGTTCTCGTGTAAATTTCGGTTCCGTGTAAGCATTCATTACAAAGAGCAGGGATAGTTTGCGGGATTCAGCATAGCGCTTCAATTCTTCTGGGAGTTTTGAATCTTTCTTCTTCCATGATTCGAGCGATAGAAGAACTGAACTCATGCCATATCGGACAGCTCCAGCGGTGTATTCTTTGTAATCTTTCCGCAAAAGGTCGAAGGTAGACAGGCTCGCGACATTGAATTTCTCAAACTGGAGCCTGTCAAACAGAACCTGCTGAGATTTCCTCGCTATTGGAAGAAGGGCGCTGACCATGGCCTCATCTTTGGGTGTGACACGCCCAGCCGCTGGATCAAGATTGACTGTATCCAGAAGGATGGTGCCAGCCAGCAGTACCGCCACATCAGAGGAAATATCCGACATTCCGTTTTTCAGTATTTTCTCGGCAACAAGGGTGCAGGCAGAGCCAACTGGTTCAATGTTTCGAGCCTTGAGTTCGGGGAACAGCCCTTCATCCTGATGGTGGTCCACAACTCCGGCTACATTCGGCAAATAGGCGGCATAAGCCTTACCAGGCTTGTTGTGATCGACCAGAACCAGCCGCAGTGTCCCGTTTTTCCCAAGAGCTTCCAGATTGACATCATCAGCAAAGAAAAGGTCAGTTTCTGAAAGCCCGGCCTCGCTGAAAAGAAATGCAGCTTCAGTTCTCAATCTGAAATCTTCGCGTAGAATAGGGATAAAGGGTAAAAAGACAGTCCCGGCCTGTCGGTTTTTTCTAGCAAGCTGCCAGGCAAGGCAGACAGCAGAAGCCATTGAGTCCAGATCAGCGGCCTCATTGCCCATGACAACCCATACTTCCCTGGCGTTTTCTTTATTTATGCGGACTTCTTGCAAAAAGCCTGAAAGCCCGCCTGCGTTTGTCCTAGCGCTCATGGTTATCTCCTCGCATTTCGATATTGGAATATGTATTCAATTTTCATTGCAACAGTCAGGAATTGTCAAGCTTTACAGCATATTCAACCTATCAATCATTTTTAACAATACAATAAAATAATTTTATTAGAAAATTTCACAGGCAGGGTGCATACTTCTTATGTTGCCAATTTTATAGATTGAAGCAAGGAGGAATATATGGCAGACGTATTTGCCAAGAATGTAGCTACATCGGCTGAAGAAGCTGCGAAAATCGTTCCGAGAGCGGAATTCCGAGTATTCGGGCAGGGAATCATTGATATTGTAACGGAAAAGATCTGGAATGGAAAAACAGTCCTATTCCAGAAACGGAAAATGCCCAAGGAAACTTATTTTCTTTCCATTCATACCAATGAAGCAAATGTGAAGGTAAGGGATGGCCTTCTGGATATTAAAACCAAAGTCGGCGAAACCCCGGAAGGCTATGAAATTTTCCAGCCGAGGGGAAAATTCCAGTTCCCGGTTAAAAAGGAAGACCTCGCAACAATTCTTTCCCATCTGAAAGTAAGCATGAATTTGACACAGGATAGCTATACAATAGAAGAATTTATCGAAATGGCGCGAAAGCATCCCGACCTGACCCCTGTTGCTGTTGAAAAACTCCGATTCGGGTTTACAATTGACGGCATTATCTGTGAATACGCGCAGGTTTGGTTTAATGGTGCCATGATTGAGTCTGCCTGCGTAGAAAGTGAAAACTACGCTGGAATGAAATTAGTTGTGGAGAGTCTTGGATTGAGCGGAATGCCCAACACCAATTATCTCAAGGCTGCCAAACGCGTCGTCGGCATGGAAGCCTGACAACATAGAGAGGAGGAACAACATGAAAAGGTTCGTCTTTGCGGTTCTCGCTGTCATGATGCTCTTGAGCGCTTTCATGGCCGGAGCTCAGGCAAAATTCCCGAGCAAGCCCATCCGCCTGGTCGTTTATACCGCCCCCGGCGGGCTTATCGATATCACCGCCCGTAAGATGGTTCAAATCGCAGCCAAATACACGGATGCAACGTTTGTCGTTGAGAACAAAGCCGGTGCCGGCGGTTTGATTGCCTGGGAATATGTACTGTCACAGCCTGCCGATGGCTACAACCTCTTTGCGGTAACCCGCTCCAATATTGCAAACCTGATCAGCACAGGCTCCGATATGGATCCATTCACACTGGACTGGATGGCCCTTCTGGTTTCAGATCCGGAAGCTATCATTATCAGCACAAAATCAAAATTGCAGACTTTGCCTGAAATCATTGCCGACGCCAAAGCGCGGCCGGGCAAACAGATTTGGATTGCACCCCCGGGAATCGATGAATATGTGACCTACAAGTTCTGGGAGAAAACAGGAATTACAGGAGCATTTGTGCCCTTTGATTCCGGCGCTCAGGCTATGGCGGCAGTCATTGGCGGACAGGGACAGGTGTACGTTGGAAACGCCGCCGACCTTGCGGGAAAACCAGACCTCAAAATGATCGCCATCGCGGCAGAAAAGCGTCTTGCGCAGTTCCCGAATGTTCCAACGCTCAAGGAACTTGGCATTCAGGGCATGGATATGGAGTCGATCTGGCGCGGTTTTACGGTCAAAAAAGGCACCCCGGCTGACATCGTAAAGTGGTATGATGATCTTTTTGAAAAAATCACCAATGACCCGGAATGGAAAGCTTTCTTTGAAAAAGACGGCATGGAGTTGGTACATTTCCGAAAAGATCGTTTTGAAGCTCTGATTAGGAGCGACATGGTTGAGATGAAAAAATTCCTGAAACCTTGAGTGTTGGCTGAAATAAATTTCTGGCGGGAGCCTGCAGCTCCCGCCCTGTCTTTCTTCTGATGTCGAAGGAGCTTCGCAACCATGAATGCAATTGGTAGACTGGGAAGTTTTTTAAACAGCAAGACAGGACTCCTGATAGTAGCGGGAGTATTCCTGGCATATCTGGTCATTGGGTATATTGCTGCAAAACCGCTGGCAAAAAAGCATTATCGCGGTCAGTTTGTCGTGATTCTGGCTTTGATTTTCATTTCGATACTTTTTCTGATCATCACCTATAGCTTCAGAAAATCGGGTGTCGTTCATTCAGGAGTTATTCCGCGGCTCTGGATCTTCGGGATTCTAGCATGCTGCGTTTATCTGCTGATTACCATCTTTACCGGAAAAGAAAGTCCTGATCCAGAAGGGGGGTCATTGCAGCGTCCCATTATATTTATCCTGGTGACACTAATATACATCGTCTTGATGCCCTATCTGGGATTTTTCATAGCAAGTTTTATTTTCCTTGCAGCCGCCATCATCATGCTCGAGTATCGGCGATGGGGTGTTATTCTCGCTGTTTCAGCAGGCTGGATTGCCTTCAATTATTTCCTTTTCTATAAGTTATTATTTGTTCCTTTTCCTCAGGGGATTATCCTGAAATTGCTGCAGGGTTGAACGCTTCAAGTACTTCAAGGAGCTTTATCAATGGAATTGATTAACAATCTGCTCACTGGATTTGGAAGTCTCATCGGCATTGCCCCGATTCTGGCCATCACAGCGGGCGTTATTTTTGGAATATGGGTCGGCGCAATGCCCGGGCTTTCGCCATCCATGGGCGTTGCCCTGATGCTGCCTTTCACTTTCAGAATGCCTTCCAATATCGCTCTCATCATGCTGACAGCGGTGTACCTGGCTTCCAACTACGGCGGTTCGATAACCGCGGTAACTATAAACACTCCCGGTACCCCTTCGGCGGTCGCAACCGCCTTTGATGGCTATCCCCTCGCAAAAATGGGAAAAGCTGGATGGGGTCTTGGAATTTCACTGGTTGCTTCGGTCGCTGGCGGATTCATCGGGATCATCATTCTCATTCTTTTTTCAAAGCCCTTGGCAGCTGTCGCAGTCAAGATGCATCCAGCAGAATATTTCATGCTCGCTGTTTTTGGTTTGACGACTGTCGCTTCGCTGGGCGGTAAAAACGGTATCAAGGCGTTTGCCGCGGCGCTTTTGGGCCTGCTTATCAATACAATCGGGCTTGACCCGATTTCAGGTGTCAAGCGCTTCACATTCGGGCAGGTCAACCTTTTTGATGGCTTTGATTTCATTCCTGCGCTGATTGGGCTTTTTGCTCTCAGCGAGGTTTTCAGCCGCCTTGAAGAAGGATTCAGCAAGGAAAAAATCGACTATAAGCTGGAAAAGAAAAAGGAGCAGTGGCCGACCTTGAAGGATTATTGGAAACTCCGCCGGGTTACTGTTCAATCTTCAGTTGTCGGAACCCTTATTGGAATATTTCCCGGCGCTGGCTCTGCGATTGCCTCATTTGTGTCCTATGATCTTGCCAAGCGAACCAGCAAAACCCCTGAAACCTTTGGCAAGGGTAACCCGGAGGGTGTCGCTGCCGCTGAAGCATCCAACAGCGCTTCGGTCGGAGGAGCCATGGTTCCGCTGCTTACGCTGGGAATTCCGGGGAGTGCCGCGACAGCTGTTTTGATCAGCGCACTCATGATTCATGATCTGGTGCCTGGCCCCATGCTCTTCGCCAATCAGCCTGTTCTGGTCTATGGTCTTTTTGCGAGCATGCTGGTCGCCAATATTATCATGCTGATTATTGGCGCCTTGGGAAGCCAACTCTGGATCAAGGTTACCAGGATCCCTCAGCAGCTGCTCATCCCGCTTATCATTTCAATAGCGGTGGTTGGCAGTTTCGCAGTAAAGAATTCCATGTTCGATGTCTTTGCCTGTATCGGTTTCGGCGTGCTGGGCTGGATTCTGAAGCGCCATGAGTATCCGATGGCGCCGATTGTTCTTGGCATGGTCCTCGGGAAATTGGCAGAAGCCAACTTCCGTCGGGCAGTGATCATGGGCGGCTACAGCATATTCTTCACCAGGCCTGCGAGTGTCGTCCTTCTTGTCCTCAGCATCCTGTCGATGGCTCTGCCATTGATTCAGACATACCGGGATAAAAAGAAAGCAGCCTGAGCGCAGAAAAGCTCAAGCCGCTTGGGGTCTATTTCACTTGAAAGGCTCGTTTAAAGTCTACGATTGCAAGCGTACGCTTGCGATCGTAGGCCTGCGAGCCTTTCAATCAGAATGGAAGCTCGATATCCAATTTGCAGCGCTCTTTGACTTCCTTAAAAGATTTTTTCAGCGGTGCGTTGAAGGGAACGCCTTTATCTTTCCGGTATAGCCAGACATCGTGTTCTTTTTCTCCCGGCGTGTAAATCCGCTCCGCGCCCGGAGCTTTTTTGGAAGCCCTGAGCTGGCGGCAAACCTCGCCGACATGATGCTTGAAATCTTCAAGATCGCAGAATGCGTTAATATTGATAGCCAGGAAACTGTGGCCAAGCTCAATGGGTTTCTTCTTACCATCCGGACCGAGATCCGAAAGCGCTTTCATGAAATTAGCCTGCGAGAGTGCGCTGGACAAAAGTTCGACCACCATCGCATAACCATAGCCTTTGTAGCCGCCCATGTCCTCGCCAAGTCCGCCCAGCGGTGTAAGAGCCGCGAGGTCCCGAGTCAGGTCAACCAGCACCTGCTTCGTATCGTGGCGATACTTTCCGTCCTGTCCGATAACCCAGCCGTCAGGAAGATCTTTATCGAGCCGGTCATAAAGCTCGACTTTGCCGCGCTGGGTAACTGATGTAGCGCAGTCCAGCATGAAAGGGAAGTCCTCATCGGTCGGCATACCCCAGGTCATCGGATTTGTTCCGAGCATAGGCTCGACACCCCAGGTCGGCGCGATAGCCGGCCGTGCGTTGGTCGTGGTCAGACCGATCATGCCATGCTCGACTGCCATCCGCGCATAATAGAAAGCCGCGCCATAATGAGTTGAATTCCGGCATACCGTCATGCCGATGCCGAATTTTTCGGCTTTTTCAATCGCCATGTCCATCGCTCGCTTGGCGATATAGTGTCCCATGCCATTATGCCCATCAATGACCGCGGTTGTCGGGGTTTCGCGGACAACTTCAAAATTGGTTTTGGTGTTGAGAATTCCAGCCCATATTCTGTCCAGGTAAATGGGTTTGTACCTGCCGACGCCATGCGAATCCACACCGCGTTTGTCTGCGGCAATCAGAACATTGGCGCAGACAGCGGCTTCTTCCGATGGAACGCCAACCGCTTCAAAACCGGCTTTCATGAAGGCTTCGACTTCATCGAACGACCACCAGGTAATGTCTTCTGACATACTATTTCTCTCCTCATGGAATGTGGTGAAGGATTTTCATCCTGTTTACAGGAATTATTGTACTCCCAAACAGGCAGAGGGGCAAATGAATTCTTTATTTCAGACTGAAAATAATAAACGCTATAAATTTCCGCTGAACGAAGCAATGGCAAATTGAATAAAATCGTCGAGGCCGGGCGGAATTTTTTCGGTTTTCCGGGTAATAATGTAAATAAACCGGGATAAGTCCAGTTCATCAACCAAGAGCGCTGAAAGCCATCCGGCCTCAACTTCCTTCTGAACTGAAGACTGGCATAGAACAGAAGCTCCCAGATTGCAGGCGACCATTCGCTTGATGGCTTCGGTATTGCTGACTTCAAATGCCAGATCTACAGAATATCCGAGCTGATGGAAGCGTTCTTCAACACTGCGCCGGGTCAGAACATCACGATGTGGCAGTATCAGAGGAATTCTCGAAAGCTCATCGAGGCTTATCGATTTTTTCCCAGCAAGCGGATGGGTCGAAGAGACAATGGCGACCAGATTGTCCTTTTTAACCAGGTATTCATTTAAGTGCGTACGCGGTGCGTACTGCACTTTTCTTCCTATGAAACCAACATCAATCTGCCGGTCCAGCACCATTCGCTCAATCCGGTTCGCTTTTTCTATTGACAGCGATATGCAAATATCAGGGAAGGACCTGCCGAAATCAGCCAAAAGCTGAGGCACAAGATGGACACCAGGCAAACTGCTTGCCCCAATCCGAAGGTATGCGCGGCTTGAGTCCAATGCCTGGGGTATCGCCGCATTAATGAGATCATAGTCCCTGAGAAGGCGTTCCACATAGGGCAGAACAATTCTTCCCGGCTCAGAGAGCCGCAGTTTTCGACCCGACTTTTCAAACAGCGATATGCCGAGGATGCTTTCCAGGTCTCGTATCTGCGCGCTGACAGCGGGTTGAGTATAATTGAGTTCGCGGGCTGCTTCACTGATGCTTTTCAGTTTGGCAACTGTCAGAAAAGCCCGCAATTTGACAATGTCCATGCAGCCATACTCCCTGAAAAACCGCGTACCGGCAAATCCGGCATAAAAACAAAAGGGCTATCCCTGCGCGCGGATAGCCCCTGTGACATACCGCTGTAAGGCTCAGCTGTATTTTTTACGGAAATCTTCCATAAACTGGGCAGCCTTGGCAACATTGTCGACAAGGTTGGCGTTGTACATGGAGAAGCGGATACCGCCTGTTGAGCGGTGGCCCTTGACGCCGACAATGCCGTGTGCCTTGGCTTCTTTGACAAACAATTCTTCTTTTTCAACAGTATCGAGGCGGAACACAACGTTCATCAGCGAGCGAGAGTCTTTTTCGACCGGCCCGCGGTAGAAGCCGTTAGAGGCGTCGATAGCATTGTAGATGATTCTGCCTTTTTCTTCATTGATTTTCTGCATGGCTTCGAGACCGCCGTTTTTATCCAGCCATTTCAGCGTGAGGCTGAGGATGTAGATGGAGAAGCAGGGCGGTGTGTTGTACAACGAATTGTTGTCGTCATGAGTTCTGTAGGAGAGCATGGTGGGCAGTTTAGCCTGCTCTTCCGCGAGTTGGAGGAAGCTATCCTTGACGGCGACGACGGTGACACCTGAAGGGCCAAGGTTTTTCTGCGCTCCGGCATAGATGAGGGAAAATTTGTCAGCCGGAAAGGGGCGGGAGAAAATATCGCTGGACATGTCGCAGACCAGAGGAACCGAGCCGGTTTCCGGCCAATAGTGCCACTGGGAACCAAACAGCGTGTTGTTGCTGGTCATGTGGGCATAGGTCGAATTTGGGTCGATGCTGAATTCCGTTGGTTTCAGAATGCGGGTAAAGGTACCATCCGGATTTTCAGTGGTATATGCGTCGCAGGTGCCAAATCGCTTTGCTTCCTTAAGAGCGCCTTTGCTCCAGTTACCGGTCACAAGGTAGGTTGCTTTTCTTCCGCTGTGCAGGAAATTCATCGGAATCATGAAAAACTGTGTTGAAGCACCGCCGGTGAGAAAGAGGATTTTCCACTCAGGCCCCATACCCGCAAGCTTGCGGAACAAATCCTGGGCTTCATTATGCATCGCTTCGTATTCTTTTGAGCGATGTGAAACTTCCATGACCGACATGCCAGTGCCGTTCCAGTCAAGCATTTCTTCCTGAGCCTGCTTGAGGACATCGAGGGGGATCGCGGCAGGGCCGGCGTTAAAATTGATTACTCTATTCATATTGCATTCTCCTTCCTGATCATTTGGATGCAGTGTACTTTTCCAGCCGGGCAACAATGCTGTCACCGAGGCGGAGCAAGTTTTCTTCCGTGGAGGCGCCGATGTGGGGCGTCAAAAGAACATTGGGGGCCTTGAGAAGCGGCGAGTCCGCGGGCGGCTCTTTGTAGAATACATCAGCGGCGTACCCAGCGACCTTGCCTGACACAAGCGCGGCAACCAGATCCTCTTCCACTACAACCTGTCCGCGGCAGGTATTGATGATTCTGACTCCCTGCTTCATTTTGGCGATTGACTCATTGTTGATCATTCCGCGGGTTTCTTCGGTCAGCGGGGTATGAAGGCTGATATAATCAGCCTGGGTATAGACTTCATCGAGGCTCATCATCTCGGCGGCTTCAGAGCTTGGAACATATTTATCGTAGGCCACAACGCGCATGCCAAAGGCCTTGGCGCGGGAAGCGACTTCCCGGGCAATCCGCCCGATTCCAACCAGCCCCAGCACCTTGCCGTTCAGTTCGGTTCTTTCGAGCTCTTTCTTCAGCCACTTTCCTTCTTTTGTAGAATTGTCTGCCTGAACAAGATGATTGGGCATAGCCAGCATCAGGGCAAACGCGAGTTCAGCCACCGCGAGGCTGGATGCTTCCGGTGTATTGTCGACCAGAATATTTTTTGTCTTCGCGTACTCTACATCAATGGTGTCAACGCCGACGCCGCCGCGGATTATATATTTCAGCTTCGGAGCCGCGT
>CAZZJJ010000023.1:0-13037 GCA_964654405.1 uncultured Treponemataceae bacterium | reverse complement strand
ATATTGACCCCTTCATCGAGTCATTCTTGCGATGGAAGTGGAATGGCGGTACTGCTGCAGCTGATGAGGAAGACGATTCAATTGAATAGCAAAAGATATGGAAAGCTGATTATTCTGATATACCTTGTTTTTGAGGTATTTTTCAGTTACGCGCAAAGTCCCGCAAAAAAGATTGGTTTCGCATCCTATTTTGTATCGAATTCATCCCTGCTGGACTCCCTTGAAAAATCCGCCTCCATGGCAGAGTTCTGCCAAATTTCCGCAGCTATGGAGGGCTCTGCAGTGCAAAAAACCAATCCGCTCGCGATGACTCTGCCTGCGTTGCTGCGCGATGCTCTGCGAGGTATGCAGCGGGGAAATTCGCGGCTTGCGGTTGCACCATTCGAAGCCCGTTTTCTGGATGGAAACTTTTTCAGCGTAAATGAGCTTTTAAAGGAAGCTGAAAAGCTGCAAAATTTAGACGGCATAATTGGCGGAGCCTTTCTAGTCAAAGATTCAAAAGTCGACATTATTTCATTTTATCAAGAAGTAAAGACCAGAGAGTTTTTTATTCATCGCGCTGTCTTTGATGTATTCTCCATTGAAGAATTTCCACCAACGGTTCTCGCGTCCTTTTCAAAACTACTCTGGTCACAAGTCTATTCAAGGGAAGAATTAAAAAGCGCATTGCGTTCGTCTTCCGGCACGGACGCAGAAGCGGTACAGCTGAAACAAGTAAGCCAGGATATCCTAGCGTGGCAATTCAAGGAAGCCCACAGCATCGCGCAAAAAAAACTCACGGCAAGCATGAGCCGAACTATAGTCAGTATTCCTGTCACACTTTTGCTATTCGGTTTTTATCAGGGGTATCATGAAGCTGCGTTTCGGAATTCCGATTTCACTGCCGCTTCTAATTTCTTTCTTGGAACCGCGCTGGCAGGTTCAGCGGTTTCCCTTGGTTTTCTGGTTGACACATTCATCAACCTGCGACAGCTTTTAAGAACATCTTTTTAATGAATACTGGAGTCTTCTATGGGATTTGCTGAAAAGCTAAGGAATTTTTTTAAACGATCGACACTCGATGATACCGTGTACGACGACTTGGCCGATCTGCTTGTTGAAGGGGATATCGGTGCGAGCTTTGCTTTCGAATTGACTGATAGGCTGCGAATGCAATGTAAAAAACAAAAAGTTGAGGATGTTGAAACCGCAAGGAAAATTCTCAAAGATTTATTAAGGCAATATGCGGTCAAGACCGATTTTTTGCTCGATAGCAGCAATTTGAACATTGTATTGCTGCTTGGAGTGAACGGAGTCGGCAAAACCACTTCCTGTGCGAAACTGGCCAGTTATGTCATGAAAAAAAATCCTGGAAGCAAAGTTATTCTCGCGGCTGGTGATACCTTCAGAGCTGCTGCAGTCAATCAACTGAAAATCCATGGCGAACGACTCGGCGTTCGCGTGGTTGCTCAGCATCAGGGAGCAGATTCAGCAGCAGTCCTCTGGGACAGTATCGAAGCAGCGCAGTCAGATAAGGCTTCTTTGGTGATTGCTGATACTGCCGGGAGAATGCATACGAGGCAGGATCTTTTAAAAGAGCTCGAAAAAATGGATAGAATCATTGAACAGAGAACCAACAGCGCAAACTATCGGCGCTATTTGGTCCTTGATGCAACAACCGGGCAAAATGGAATCAGACAGGCAGAAACCTTCAGCGGCGCGGTAAAGTTGGATGGTGTAATCCTGACAAAATATGATTCGACAGCAAAGGGCGGCATGATTCTGAGCCTCGCCCGACAGTTCGGTTTGCCTACGGTCTTTATCGGCACCGGTGAAACATACAAAGACTTTGCCCCCTTTGATCCGGAACAATTCCTGAACGATTTCATAGGAATCTGATTGTGAAACCCGGCCCGCTCCTGTATGTTGCTCGGCGATGGGGCTATTCGTCCCGTAAAAAGGCATCTGCACGCCGCTCAATGCTGGCATCTGCAGGGATCGCTGCCGGTGTTGCTGCCCTTATCGTGGTTGTGAGCATCATGGGGGGGCTTCAGAAAGGATACATCGACGCGATTCTGGAGATTTCCAGTTTTCATGTACGAGTTGTGCTTTCTCCGGATACCGATCCTATAATCGCGAGTGAGAAGATAAAGAATGTTGGCGGAATTGTCTCAGTACTTCCATTTCAGGAAACAACAATGCTCGCGGCCGGTCCTGGCAGAAAAACCGCCACTATGCTGATACGCGCACTGCCTGATGACGCTGCCGAGCGTGACCCATCCATGATGCAAGCCCTGAATTTCAAGACAATTGAGACCTCCCTATCAGACACCAGGATTTTTATGGGAAGCGAAGCGGCGTTTCTGTTGGGAATCGGGGAGGGTGATAGTCTTGAACTTCTTAATATCGTTTCCGATGATCAATCAGGAATAATGCCTTTCTCCACCGCCATACAAGCCGGACCGATGTTCCGTTCAGGGTATTATGAGTTCGATTCTGGCATGGCCTTTATTTCTTCAAAAAGCTTCCTTGCAGCTTCAATGAAAGGCAAACCATGGGTGCTGGGCATAAAATTAAATCAAAAATACCGTGATTTTCAAGCTAAAAATCAGATTGCAGCGATTCTGGGTTCTGATATTGTATCAATACAGACCTGGCGGGAATATAACCGAAGCTTCTTCGGTGCACTGAGAACTGAAAAGACCGTCATGATGCTCTTGGTTGGTGTTATTTTTCTTGTTGTCGGCATGAATATTTTTCACTCAATGCGAAGAACAATTGCCTCAAAGATGCAAGATATAGCGGTGATGAAATCTTTTGGCGTTTTAGGTGGGGAACTTAACAGTATCTTTATCATGGAGGGTCTTGAAATCGGCATTTTGGGCGCTCTTGCGGGCTTTGCGGCAGGAATGATTCTTTCAAGTAATATTAACGAGATCATCAGAATTTTTCTGAACCTTGCGGCGAATCTGGCTGCGGTTTTTCAGAGCCTGGGGCTTAAAATCAGCCAGTACACCTATCAACGGCTGACAACTTCATATTTTTATCTTGACAAAATTCCTGTTTCAATAACTTCGTTCGAAATTTTCTTTATAATAGCGTCAGCCATTGCTTCAAGCGTGTTTGCGGCGTTCCTCGCTTCCCGCAAAACTGCGCTCGCCCGACCTTCGGAGGTATTCCGCAATGAATGAAATTTTCTGCAGCAATGTGTGCAAAAGCTTTGTCAGCAAGGCTGAGCGTCTGGATGTACTGCGAAGTTTGGACCTTTCGCTGCCGGCTTCCTGCACCTGCGCCATCATGGGGGCCAGCGGCTCGGGAAAAACGACGCTGCTGTCGCTCATTGGGGGGTTGGAAGGATTTGACTCTGGCGAGATCCAGGTTGGGGTACATAAGCTTCACACCATGGATGAGAAAAAGCTTGCAATCTATCGAAGCGAAACCATCGGTTTTGTTTTTCAGTTTCACTATCTTCTTAAAGACTTTACCGCATTGGAAAATGTTGCGCTGCCCGCGTATCTGAAGGGCGCAGAAAAAAAGAAAGCCTGGGAAAAAGCTGAAGCCTTGCTCGAGAAAGTAGGACTTGCTGACAGAAAAAACCATTTCCCTTCCGAACTTTCAGGCGGAGAAAGGCAGAGAACAGCCATAGCCAGAGCCTTGGTCAATGATCCCATCCTTATCCTCGCGGATGAACCGACTGGAAATCTCGATCGGCACAATGCGGAATCGGTGGCGGAGCTCATGTTCAGATTGCCAGAACTCAGCGGAGCGACGGTCATTCTTGCAACTCATGACGAAGCGCTTGCCCGTCGCGCTCAATTCGTTTTCAGACTGAGCCTTGGAAGCCTGGAAGCAGTATGAAACACCAGCCTGAGCTTTTTGTTGCCTATAGAATTCTTTTCAATAAAGACATCGATAGCGGCAAGGTAACAAGAAAAAGGTCGCGATTATCCCGTGGAAGCTTTGGCGGGGCTGTACTGGGAATAGGAATAAGTCTTATTCCGCTGATTATTGTATTGCTTGTCTCTGATGGTATGATTGAAGGTATTACAAATCGTTACATGGAAACTAAAACCTATCACCTCCAAATAGCCCTGCCTTTGGAAGCCGGAAAAGACGCTCGAGAAATCATGAGGGCCTTACAAGACACCTTTCCTGGCGATAGGTTTTTTGAAGAACGATCCGGTCCTGCTGTGGCGGTTGCTGGCTCTGAAAATCATTCTGTCTATCTCCGCGCCGTCGATCCATCCTTCTGCTCAGATCCAGGAACCATACGCTATGTACGAATTGAGGATGGTGAATTCGGTTTCCCCGCGTCAAAAAGCATTGTCCTGGGAAAGCCACTTGCCGAGGCTCTTGGAATTTCCGTTGGTGATACCCTGACAGTGCTTACGCCAAGAAAAACAGAACCTGGAGACAGCGAGCATCTTGAATCAATCGCAAATTACCAGCCAAAGCTCTCGTTTTACAGGGTGTCGGGGATTATAAGCTCAGGCTATCACGAGCTAGATGCTCAGCTTGCTTTCATCCCTTTAAAAGAAGGAGAAAAAATCCTGAATTTCGCGGGAGCTTCATCGTTCATCGGCATCAAAACGGACAAGCCTTATGGAAAAGAGCTCGAAATTGCTCGGAACAAGATAGCAGCCATAGTCAGCCAAATCGGGCTCTCTTGGTTTGAGCCAGTTTTTCTCAGAAGCTGGATACAGATTGAAAGAAGTCTTTTCCGATCATTTGAAGTAACACGCTCGACCTTGCTGTTTATCATGGCGATCGCCATTGCCGTCGCAGCAATCAATCTTTCTTCGGCGCTTTTAACCTTTGTCGCAGATCATACCACAGAAATCGCAATCTTCAGAAGTTACGGTGCTTCGAGCCGTTCTATCGGGGCGATTTTTTTATGGGCCGGGACCCTGACCGGTGCTGTCGGAGCTTTTGTCGGTATGGTGCTGGGCATAACCATCTCGATTTTTATCAATCCGATCATTCGAGGAATGGAATGGCTGGTAAATAGCCTCAATGTGCTTTTTGCCCTGCTGGCAGGCCAACCCGCACTGCCGGTCAAGCTTCTAGACCCGTCATATTATCTTGAAAAAATACCGGTTACCGTCAATATTATTGAAATAGGAATCATTTCCACTGCAAGCCTTCTAGTCTGCATTATGGCATCTCTCATACCCGCCAGAAACGCTTCGAAAATATCCGTTTTAGAGCTGTTCCGGAAAACCTGAAAAAAGATCATTCGCAGGCATAAATTTTCAGGTTTCTACTATTTTTTTGAATCATATGATATGATTGCGTGCGTATTTATAATGGAGGGAGAGAATGGCGAGAAAAAGCGCTGCAGCGGCTTCGCTGGACAACGATACCGGTATTCCTGAGCTTTCTTCGCAAAAAGGAAATGCATCGGCTGATAATTCTGAAAAGCTGAAAGCCCTAGAAGTGGCAAGGCTTCACATCGAAAAGCAATTTGGCCAAGGCTCTATCATGAAACTTGGCGCTCATGAGAGTTCGCAGGGCATAGAAGCGGTTCCATCAGGGTCAATTCTCCTTGATGAGGCGCTGGGTATCGGCGGCTATCCTCGCGGAAGGATAATTGAAATTTATGGACCAGAATCTTCTGGCAAGACGACGCTTGCTTTGCATGCGATCGCAGAAGCGCAGAAACTCGGCGGCATCGCAGCATTTATTGACGCTGAGCACGCGCTTGATCCTGTATATGCAAGGAACCTGGGTGTCGATATCGACGAATTGTGGGTATCCCAGCCCGATAATGGCGAGCAGGCGCTTGATATCGCTGAATCCCTTATCCGTTCTGGGGCGGTGGACATTATTGTCGTCGACTCTGTAGCCGCGCTTACTCCGCAGGCAGAAATCGAAGGCGAAATGGGGGATTCACATGTCGGACTTCAAGCACGGCTCATGAGCCAAGCGCTCCGAAAACTAGCCGGAACACTCGCAAAGAGCAAGACCATTCTCATATTTATCAATCAGATTCGAATGAAAATCGGGATCATGTTCGGCAATCCTGAAACAACAACTGGCGGCAATGCTTTGAAATTCTACGCTTCGGTCCGACTTGAGGTTAGAAAGGTCGAGACTATCGAAAAAGGCGATGAAGACGCAATCGGTAACAAAGTCCGAGTGAAGGTTGTTAAAAACAAGGTAGCTCCACCGTTCAGAAGAGCGGAACTCGAAATCATGTTCGGGAAAGGCATTTCCCGATCAGGTTCCTTGCTCGATGCTGCAGTAAAATACAATATCATCGAGAAAAAAGGCTCGTGGTATACCTGGGGCGAAGAAAAGATAGGGCAGGGAAGGGAGAACGCCAAACTCTTCATCGAGCAGAACGCAGATTATGCCGAGAAAATTGAGAAACTGGTAAGAGAAAAAATATTTGAAAAGCCTGCTTCTGCAAGCTCCAGTGATTCCACATCCAAAACAGGCCAGATTGCGGCAGAGCCACGCCCCGAACTAAAACCCAAGTCTGAAAATCAGGATGTTATCACTGCGGATGACCTTTTTTAAGTGAACAGGCAAAGGGAAATAGTTTTGGAGTCGGTAAGGGTATTTCTGGGATTTGGTTCGAATATCGGCGACGGTATCGCAAATATTCAGAACGCCGCTTGTGAAATTGAAAACCGGACAGGAAGCGCAGTCAGACTGTCCGGTTTCTGGCGGTCAAAAGCGCGATATTATCTTGAACAGCCTGATTTTATAAATGCGGTTGGCGAGATTCGCTGCTGTTTGGGAGCTGAGGAACTACTTGCACTCTGCAATGCTGTTGAAGCGGAGATGGGAAGAGACAGAAGCCTAGTGGCAGAAAAAGGCCCGCGAGTGATTGATATCGATATACTCTTGTATGGAAAAGAAATAATCGCTTCTGACCGCTTAATTGTGCCGCATCCAGGAATTCGCGAACGAAAATTTGTTCTGCTTCCGCTCATGCAGCTGGACAGCACGTTGCAAGACCCGGTCACGGGCACACTATTTCAAGACATTCTGTCGCACATCCCACGTCAAGGTATTTACCCGATACTGTCGCAGCGTTATGATGCTCCGTATCCAGCATGAATACAAGCACGACCTATCAGACAGAATCGGGAATGACGGCGCCTTCTGCGCAATTTCATGAGCATCAGGAAAATCGCCGGAATTTCAGGCTCAAAGACTTCGAAGGCCCCCTCGATCTTCTCCTATTTCTCATAAAGCGGAACGATATGAGCATCTATGATATTCATATCGCATCAATAACCGAGCAATACCTTGAGTGTCTGAACTCTGAGGAAGATATCAGCCTGGATGAACTTTCGGAGTTTTACAACCTTGCGGCCACGCTTTTGCTTATTAAATCGCGGATGCTGGTTCCTTCGAGCGAAATCGAAGATGATGATTTTGAGGACCCTCGGCAAGGACTCATTGAAAAACTGATTGAGTACCAAAAATTCAAAAAGCTTTCAACTTTGATGGAGCAGAGGGAAATGGAAGTCGAATGGACACTCGAACGCTCCTGCATGCAACGCACCTTGCCCTTCGCCTCAGCGGAAGCCGAAGATATCTGGATGGATATTGACGCCTGGGATCTTTTGAGAACCTTTTCATCGCTGGTTCAGAATTTTAGTTCCGAACGGATTATCGACATGTATGAAGAAATCTCGATAAACGAAAAAGTGGTGCTCATTTTGGAAAAACTGGATAAAAATCAGAGCCTTTCTTTTACTGAATTGATCACTCGCCCAAGATCCGCGCTTGACCTTGCATGCGCCTTTCTTGCGATACTTGAATCAGTGAAAAACAAATTGATTACGATAAAACAGCACAAGCTGTTCGGAGACATTCGAATTTTCAAGAGGAATTCTGAGGTAATGCATGGAAATTGAAGAAACCACCGCGCTTGTCGGAGCGGTGCTTTTTCTGGAAAGCGAACCCATCGATGAAAAAGGCATTTCCAGAATCACCGGCCTTGATGAAGCTGTCGTTGCTGAAGCTTTACAGCAGCTTTGTGTCGAATATGAAAATGAAATTCACGGTTTTGCACCCATGCGGTCAGCGGGCGGCTGGATTCTGGCACCCAAGGTTGCACTATGGGAAAAATTGAAAGATCATTATGGCAAAAAAAATGAAACAAAACTCTCAAAAGCGGCGATGGAAACCCTGGCTATCATAGCATATTCCCAGCCGGTGACTCGCGCAGAAATCGAAGCTATTCGAGGCGTTTCCGCCGACGGCATGATGCGCTTTCTTCTAGCTCGCGGACTTATCCAGGAAGTAGGCAAAAAAGACATACCAGGAAAGCCGATGCAGTATGGCACGACAACTGAATTCCTCAAGTATTTCAAGCTGGCCTCGATTGCCGATCTGCCCCGTTTGGATGAGCTTGAAAACTCGCGGTTCAGTCTTGATGAAAGCGAGAAAGGCTGATGGCGGAAGAAAAAAAAAGACTGCAAGCCTATCTAGCCGCGGCTGGACTGGGTTCACGTCGGGCTTGTGAAAAACTAATCAGTTCAGGCAGAGTCAAGGTAAATGGTAAGCCTGCCCAGCTCGGGCAGAGTGTTTTCCCAGGGGACGAAATACTTCTTGACGGCAAGCCGGTTATTCACCAGGAAATAAAACACTATATTCTCCTTTATAAGCCTCGTGGCTATCTTTCTTCAATGAAAGATCCGGAAGGCAGGGCGCTCGCTATAGATTTACTCAAAGATGCCTGTCCGGAAAGAGTCTATAATGTAGGCAGACTGGATCAATGGTCAGAAGGGCTTCTGCTGTTCACCAATGATGGCAACCTCGCACTGAAAATGGTTCATCCAAGCAATAACCTTGAAAAAGAATACGAAGTTGAAACCGATAAGGATTTGCCCTCGGATTTTAAATTGCGCTTTGAAAACGGTGTGGATATCGAGGGCGTGCGATATACTGCCAAATCAGTATCCGTAACGGGAGCAAAAAACGCTCGCATAACGCTGATAGAGGGTAAGAATCGGGAGATCCGGCGGGTTCTCGAGTTTTTTGGATTGCGCGCTTTATCACTGAAACGAGTGCGAATTGGCAGCCTGGTGATCGGAAATATGCAACCCGGTGAGTATCGAAAGCTTTCCGATGCGGAAATTCAAAGCCTGCAGAAATCATTCAAGCCGAACAGGGGAGGATCTATTAATGATAGTAGCAATTGATGGGCCGGCAGGTTGCGGAAAATCAACAATTGCAAGAATGCTCTCACAAAACCTGGGTTTTCTTTATGTGAATTCAGGAAATATCTATCGGGCGATTTCCTTGTGGGCTGTTGAACATGGTATCCCCCCAGAAGAAGGCTCGAAAATTATCGAAGAAGCCCGAAAACTTGATTTGCGCTATCAATCCGATGGCTCTCTTACCATGAACGGAAGAAAACTTGACAGAGAATTGCGGAGCGCTGAAGTAGATGCTGTTGTTTCGCAAATTTCAGCAATTCCGGAAATACGCGAAATTGTTAACATGATTGTTCATGAAAGCGCGAAGGGCAGAGATGCGGTCGCTGAAGGCCGAGACATCACGACTGTCGTTTTCCCAAATGCCGAAGTGAAATTCTATCTCGATGCTTCTGTCGAAGAGCGAGCGCGCAGGCGCCTCAACGAGCATGTTTCAAACCAGAATGAGGATGAAATAATCAGGAATATTAAGATGCGCGACCAAATAGATAAAACAAAACCAGTTGGTGCACTGAAAATAGCTGAAGATGCTGAATATTTGGATACTTCAGGCTTGACCATAGAGCAAGTTTATGAGAAAGTATACAGTAAAATTCTTTACACAAGGGAAGCACATGGACAATAAGGAAGTGGAAATGGACGCCGCCGCTCCCGCCCGCGACGAATTCCAGACACAATTGCAGGAGCAGTACCTCAAGAGCTTTGAGGGCCTGGAGGAGGGAGATCTGATTGATGGCAAAGTCGTGCAGATTAACGGCGACTTTGTATTTGTTGATGTCGGCTATAAATCCGAGGGAAAGATCCCCATAATGGAATTTGGCGATGATCTTCCTAACGTCGGAGATGATGTCAAGGTCATTCTGATCAAAAAAGAGACACATTCCGGGGAAGTAATCGTTTCCAAAAAGCGCGCTGATGAAAAGGTTTTCTGGAAATCAATCGCAGTTGCCTTCAAAGAGCACAAACCAGTCGATGGATTGATTGAAAAAGAAGTTAAAGGCGGCTATGAAGTTGACCTTGGCCATGGCCTGAAAGGATTCTTGCCTTCATCAAAGGCAGACATCCAGCGCCTTGAAAAGACCGATATTCTGGTTGGCCAGACTGCTAAATTCTATCTCGAACGGCTGTATTCTGAAAAGAAAATCAACATCATCCTGAACCGCCGCAAGTGGATGGAAGAAGATATCGAACTGCGCAGAAATGAATTCTTCCAGAATGTTCAGATTGGTGATACCGTAAAAGGCATTGTAAAAAGTTTTACAAGCTTTGGTGCTTTCATCGATCTGGGCGGCTTCGATGGGCTCTTGCACATCAATGACATGAGCTGGGGACACGTAACCCGTCCGAAGGATTTTGTCCGCAAAGGCCAGGAAATCGAGCTGAAAGTCATTCGCCTGGAGCCGGAAGAAAAACGCATCAACCTTTCGCTGAAGCACTTTACTCAGGATCCATGGTTTACCTTTGAAGACAAATATCACGTCAACGAAATTGTCAAAGGCAAAGTCACCAAGCTTACCGATTACGGTGCTTTCATTGAGCTTGAAGAGGGAATCGAAGGACTTGCACACATTTCCGAATTCTCCTGGATCAAGAAAGTGCACAAGCCAGAAGACATGCTGAAGCCGGGCGATGTTGTCGACTGCATGATTCTTGGCTATGACCTCCAGGCTGGAAAAGTCTCGCTTGGTCTCAAGCAGGTTCAGGAAAACCCCTGGGACACTATCAACGAGAAGTATCCAGCCGGTATGCGCCTGACCAGAAAAATCGTCAAAGTAACCAATGCCGGTGCTTTTATCGAACTTGAAGAAGGAGTCGACGGCTTCCTCCATATTGACGACTACTCCTGGACCGCGAGAATAAAGAATCCCTCTTCGGTTCTCCATGAAGGCGATGAGATTGAAGTCATTGTCCTTGAGAGCAATCCGGAAGACAGGAATATCAGACTTGGTGTCAAACAGCTGTCTGACGATCCATGGAGATCATTTGCGCGCGCTTTTAGAGTCGGATCCATTGTGGAAGGCACAGTATCCAATGTTACCGATTTTGGCGTTTTCGTGAAAGTTCAGGGTGATATCGACGGCCTGGTTAAAAAACAGGATCTGACATCAGATCGTGATGAATCTTATGAAGATGCCCTTAAGAAATATACCCCGGGCATGCAGGTCAAAGCGGTTGTCATCGATCTTAATCCGGATCGACAGAAGCTAGGTCTTTCCATTAAAGACCTGGTTCAGCGCCAGCAGCGCGAAGAGCTCTCAAAATTCATTCAGGATGAAGAAAGCGATGCTGGATACACACTGGGCGACCTGATCAAAGAACGTGACAATTCAAGGAAGAATTCCTGATTGATCAATCTTTGATCGTTCAAGATGAAGGTTATGACAGAGTCAATTGATCCGGCGAAGTTTGCGTTGCTTATCGAGACAAGCGCTCTGATCAATTCGAACTATGCTGATGCGAAGACACTGCTCACTCAGATTATCGAATTTTCCGCAAGGCTCGTAGACGCTGAAGCTGCGAGCCTTGTTTTATACCAGGCTGATAAAAACAAACTTCGTTTTGAAGTAGCGGTCGGCCCGAGGCAACACGAACTGACCGGCCAGAGCATTGATGCTGAAAAAGGCATTATTGGATGGGTTATACGGCATGGGAAATCCCTCATCGTCAATGACCCTGAAAGCGATGTGCGCTTTTCTCCCGATATTTCGCGAAGCCTTGATTTCCCGACATACTCAATCTTAGCGGTTCCCATGAAAGTAAAGGGAATTCTTGTTGGTGTCATAGAAGTCATAAACAAGGCCGGCAAAAGGTATTTTCTTGAGGAAGACCTCAAGTGGCTTGAATATTTCGCATTACAAGCCGCAATCGCCATTGAAAACGCTCGTTTTCTTGAAAAGGCGCGCAATGAAATCGCGTATTTATCAGAAAAAGCGCAGGAACTTGAAGGCGTACATGAGATAGTGTGCGCCTCGCGAATAATGCTGGAGAAAGTCGAACTGGCTGACCGTATTGCTCCTAGTGACGCATCTGTTCTTATATTGGGAGAAAGTGGCGTCGGCAAGGAGCTTTTCGCTGAGCGAATCCACAGAAAATCAAAACGGCATGACAAGCCATTCATAAAAGTGAACTGCGCGGCTTTGCCTGAAACGCTCCTTGAAAGCGAACTCTTCGGCCATGTGAAGGGAGCTTTTACCGATGCTGTTCAGGATAGGGTGGGGCGCTTCGAGGCAGCCGATGGGGGAACCATCTTTCTCGATGAAATTGCAGAAATGTCGCTCAAGCTTCAGGCAAAACTTCTGAGAGTGCTTCAGCAGAAAAGCTTTGAACGGGTTGGATCGTCCCAGACAAAAATTGTTGACATCCGCATTATTGCTGCGACAAATAGAAATCTCGAGGCTATGGTTGAGCAAAACCTTTTCAGACCTGATCTCTACTACCGGCTTAACGTTCTTCCATTATGGATACCCCCGCTGCGAGAGCGAAAAGAAGATGTCCCGGTTCTTGCCGATCTTTTTATTAAGCGTTATGCGAGGGAAACGAACAAATGTCTGCAGGGATTTTCTGATACCGCGATGGAGCTGATGCTCTCGTACTCATGGCCTGGAAATGTCAGAGAGCTCGAAAATGCTGTCGAGCGGGCGGTTGTCATGTCACAGGATTCTACAATCTCGCCTGCAGACCTGATGCTCGGGACAAAGACAGCCGACATCGATGAGTTCCGGGGGAAAAATCTCAAGGACGCAGTCAATATTTTCAAAACGCATTTTATTCGAAAAGCGCTGGAACTGCATGGATGGAACCAGACAGAAACAGCAAAATCACTACAAATTCAAAGAACCTACTTATCAAGATTGGTAAAAGAGCTTAGTATTGCACAGC
>CAZZJJ010000022.1:0-13521 GCA_964654405.1 uncultured Treponemataceae bacterium | reverse complement strand
AGAAAAACAAGCAGGAGGACGAAATGCATAAAGGCAGAAACTTGTTTGTCGTGCTGATGACAATAGCAGCCTTGCTGCTGGCATCATGCGCTTCAAATCCGGAAACTCCAAAACCGGAGAATCCACCCGAGCCGACAACGACAACAACTGTAGCAGCCCCGACTCCGGAACAAACACCCGTGACTCCGGTAACAACGGTAGCCGCAGCTCCGCTGGAAGCTCCAAAACCATCTGTTTCCGAAGTTGAACTCAGAAATCTTTTTGGCCAGGCAAATGCTCTGCGGAGTGATGCCCAGAAACTCCAGCTTGATGAACTGGTTCCTGAGGAATTTGCCTCGGCTGAAACAGCTTTTACAAAAGCCAAGACAGCGTATGACAAAGCTCTTGACGCAGCCCTCTTTGATGGCGTTGCAGCGTACCCTGTAAAAGGGCTGCTGGAGGAATCCATCACACAATGGGAAGCAGTCATCGCCAAAGGACTCCCCTTGCGCTCTGACGCAGAACAGGAAAAAGCGCGAGACATGCGATTCATGGCCATGCAGGTCGATGCGCCGGCTCTTGCTGAAGAGCGATTCCAAGGAGCCGAACAACTCCTCGGTCAGGCTGACGCTTTTGCCAGAGTTGAAGATTTCGAACTCGCGATTCCCGCCTACAAGCAGGCAGCGGCAGCCTTTGATGTCTCGGCTGAAATGGCGAAAGCCAACGCATACAAGCAGAAGATCGAAGCCAATGATTATGCCCGCTTCAATCCGAACTACTTCGAAATGGCTGAGAATAAATACAAGATGGAAGCTGACTACTGGGATTCCGGAAGTCTTGAAGATCTTGTCAACGGCGCCGATGTACTCCGCGAAGCAAACTACTATTACGATTATGTTATTAAGAGCGGAGCTGAATACCGTTCCTTTGAGGGCAAGGACGCTGCGCTTGCCGCGCAGGCTAAAGCCCTCGGTATCAAAGCAGATGTCAACGCTCCCGATGAATACTCCTCGGCCAATGATATCCTGAATGAGGGTCTTGCCAATCAGCAAGCCGGAAATTACGAATCTGCCTACCTCTGGTTCAGGGATGCTGTCCCCGCTTTTGACGCAGCTCATGATGCCTCTCTCGCTCTTCAGGCTCAGAATGAGCTTGTCATTGCCGAAGCAGCTGAGCGGATTGAAGCTGCCAAAGCAAAGTCTGATGAGGCTGAAATTGACAACAATCCCTATCTTGCCGCAGCAGATGAGAGCTTGGCGAAAGCGAGAGCTCTTTACAGCGAAAAGCATTTCGATGACTCCATTATGGATGCGAATGAAGCCGTCAATTTCGCAGGCATGTCTGACACATTTGTGGACAAGACTATCCTTGAGCGCGAAGAAGAAGCAGCCAGACTCCTTGCCGAGGCAAAGGCGGCGGCCGATCCCGCCATGGCTGACGCCAGAAACAGGATTGTCTGGGCGAATAACAACAATATCAAGGCGGATTATCCTAACGTGCACAAACAAGCTTCCGCTTCCATGACCGCCGCTGAAATGGCCTATGACAATGAGCGCTATGTTCCTGCCAAGGCGCTCGCTGAAGAAGTTTCATCGGTATTGTCTGACGATTTCCAAGCCAAGGTGCTTGCAGATCGGAAAGCGCGCGAAGCCGAAAAAGCACGGATTGATGAGATCGAAAAAGCCAAGGAAGTTGCATCTGTAGCCCTGAAAAATGCTGAAGCCAGAATGGCATGGGCAAATGAAAACAAGATCAAGGCAGATTATCCAGATGAGTACAATGCAGCTTCGAGCGCAATGATTGCGGCTTACACTGCTTTCGGCAATGAAAACTTCAATCTAGCAACCCAAAAGGCACATGAAGTTTCCGATATTCTGTCTGATGATTTCAAAGCATCAGTGCAGGCTGCCCGCGACGCTGAAAAAGCACGGCTTGAACAGCTCGCGAAAGACAGAGCTGCGGCCGATCCAGCCCTGGCTGACGCCAGAAACCGGATCGTCTGGGCGAACAACAACAATATCAAGGCGGATTATCCTGCCGAGTACAAGCAAGCCTCCTCTGCGATGACAGCTGCCGAAATGGCCTATGACAATGAACGCTATGTTCCTGCCAAGGCTCTCGCTGAAGAAGTTTCCGGCATTCTCTCCGATGATTTCATGGCAAAGGCGCTTGCCAAAAAGAATGAGCCGGAGCAGACTCCGCCGACTCCGCCGACTGCGCCAGCCCAACCTAGTCAGCCTGCTCAGCCGTCAGAGCCTGTCAAACCCGTAGTGGATCAGACAGCACAGCTGAAAGCCGCGGCTGAACAGAATATCGCCAAAGCAAACGACAAGCTCGCCTGGGCAGTTTCCAAGAATGCAAAGAACAACTATCCAGAGCTGCTTGCCAAAGGAAGCGGCGAACTTGACTCCGCCAAGGCAGCTTTTGCGAGCAACAACTATCAGGAAGCTTCAGACAAGGCAGTCGCGGCGTTCAATACCCTCAGCGCGATTGCTGAATTTGCTCCTCTGCCCGCAAAATACACGGTACGGCTGATCCCGGAACGACGGGATTGCCTGTGGAGAATCGCGGAATATCCGTTCATTTACAACAACCCGCTCAAATGGCCGGTTCTCTATGAGGCAAATAAAAAGACCTTTAAAGACCCATCCAATCCAAACCTGATTTTCCCGGGTCAGGTACTGCAGATACCGAGCATCAAGGGAGAAAAGCGCGACGGCATGTGGGACCCGAAAAAAACCTACCAACCGTTGGCAAAGTAAAAAGCCGACAAACAAAAAAGGCTGTCTGGAATTCCGGACAGCCTTTTTTTTCGATCCAACCCTGGTTTCAATCCCTGGGACCAGGCGATGAAGCGCTCTTATGATTCAGCTGAATATCGGCGGATTTTTATATACAGCGGCCAGAAGTCGAATCATCATGGCATGATCGAATGAGTTTATTGTTTCACGGATTGAGTGCATTGAAAGAAGAGGATGCCCGATATCAATCGTCCTGATGCCAAGCCGCGCGGCTGACATTGGCCCGATGGTAGTCCCCGGCTGCATGTCCGCTCTGGACATGTATCGCTGAAGCGGGATTTTTTCCTGATTCGCGATGATGGCAATCAGCGATTCCACATGGGATTCTGTCGCGTACCGCTGGTTTGCATTTATTTTTACGGCAGGTCCGGCACCCAGAAGGGGCGAGAGCTTTTCATCATATTTTTCAGGATATGCAGGATTCCACCCCTGGGCGGCGTCGAGGGAGACAAAAAGCGAACGGGACGACATCCGGTAGAAGTCTTCAGCACCAGCGCCAGTCACG
This sequence comes from uncultured Treponemataceae bacterium, assembly GCA_964654405.1. GTDB lineage: Bacteria > Spirochaetota > Spirochaetia > Treponematales > Rectinemataceae > JAJTBL01. The sequence continues at coordinate 10,236 of CAZZJJ010000022.1, read as the reverse complement.
ATGGCCAGCCGGGCAAGAACATCCCGGACAAAGCTCGAATCAGCTCCCTGCATGGTCATGGACCCGATTTCTTCAGAATCAAGGAAGCAGGCAACCTGTCCAAACTCGGAAGGAACTGCGGAGCTGAATGCCTCCAGGATGGCATGGCAGCCTGCGAGATCATCCAAATGCGGAGCATTGACAAGGATATCTCGTTCCTGATCATCGGGAAGGGCGCTTTGGTGCCGGGTGCCGAAAATCGCAGATTTTTGAGTATCATAAAAGAACAGGTCGGAAGCGACAATATCGCCTGGCTCAATATCCAGATTTGTATCTTCACCGATGTACTCATGAAGCCACGAAAGGTTTGCGGATTGTGTATCAGACTTTTCGCGCAAGCTGGAAACCAGAACCGGCAGATGCTGGGCCGGACTGTATTCAAACCCGCGATTCACATCACGGTTCAAATGAATTGCGAGATTGGGAATGATGCCAACGGGCTTCCCTGAGTTGTACAGCACAGACTTCAGGCTTGCCGGGCTTTCAGAATCTCGAAGGAAGAGCCTGCCTGCCACAGCAAGCGGCCTGTCCAGCCAGGTGGAAAGGATAGCTCCGCCATAGACATCTACCCCAATCCTGACCATATTTTGATTCTGCTTATGCGTGCCCGGACGAACCTTCAGACCCGGACTGTCGGTATGAGCCCCGGCGATAACCAATCCGGCATCTCCCATGCTTTTAAGGCCAGCCCTGAATGCCACAATCGAGGTACCGCTCCGGCAGACAAAGTATGGAACCCCTGGTTCAATCTGCCACGAAGCGGCTTCATCCAGTTCCTGTGCGCCATGGGCGAGCAGGTAGCTTCTGATATTGTCAGCGGCGTGAAAACTCGTGGGAGAAGCATCAAGAAACTGGCATAAGGCATTTGTGGACTCTTTCATGATAATTCCTGTTCAAATAAAGATGGGCTGTTCAGCTTGCTTGCTGGGCTGACGATATTCGCAGCCGATTCTTCCGCTGCATAGGGATCGGGATGCAAGACGGATAATTTTTCCCGGATTTCCCGTGATTCAGCTTTTAAAGACAACAAATTTATTTTTGCCTGGATGATTTCGGATTTCAGCGTCGGATCCGCCAGAAACAGTTCCTTTTCCAGCATGGCGCAGGCCTTTTTCAAGCCAAGCCCCCGTTTCAGCGCGAGAAACTTGAGCCTTGAGAGGATGCATAAATCCAGCGGCGAGTAGACACGTCGGCCAAACACGTCTTTTCTTGGGGTAAGAAACGGAACTTCCTTTTCCCAGAAACGAAGGGTAGAAGCGGGCAAATCCAGAAGCTCTTCCACCTCTCCAGTTGTGTATCCTGACATACTTTTATCGCTCTCTCCAATCTTTTCGGGAAGCCTTGAGTTCAAGCATGACCGGAATCGTCCCCAGATCGAATTCTTCACGAATCCTGTTTTTCAAAAACGAGACATAGGAATCCGCGACTGCTTCCGGCTTGGTTACAAAGAATGTAAACTTTTGCGGATTCATGCTCGTCTGCAAGGCATAGCGCAATTTGAATTTAGTCCGCGGAGCGACCGGCGGCGGAGTTGTTTCCATCCACTGGGCGACAGCCTTGTTGAGCCGGGAAGTCTCCACTTTTCTGCACAATTTTGAATAGGTCGAAATAACTGTATTCATGAGCTTGTCGATGCCCTGTCCGTCCTTGGCGGAAAGCGCGACAACCGGGGCCCAGGCCATCTGCCCGAAAAAGTATCGAAGTTTATCACGAGCGGCTTCAAATGAATTTTTTATGTCAGGCATGAGGTCCCATTTATTGAGCGCGAATATGACGCCCCGCCCTTCGTCGACAGCGAAAGCCGCAATTTTCTTGTCCTGATCGGTTAAACCTTCCTGGGCATCTATCATGAGGATGACGACATCGGCCTGCGTCACCGCGGAAAGCGACCGGGTTACCGAGTAATATTCGATATTGTCATTCACCTTTTTTTTGCGGCGTATGCCAGCGGTATCCAGCACTACGATGCCTCTGCCCTTCCAGGTAAATCGGCCTTCCACAATATCACGGGTAGTTCCGGGAATATCACTGACAATGCTTCGGGATTCACCGAGCAGTACATTGAGGAGTGTCGATTTTCCGGTGTTAGGCTTGCCCATGATGGCAATCCTGATGTCTGCCCGTTCAAGATCCACAGTTTTCACCGCTGAAAAATCAAGCCGGCTGGCAATCGCTTCGACAAGGTCTTCAATATTTCGATTGTGCTCCGCCGAAATGAACAGAGTCGCCGGAAAACCCCACTTCATGTGCGCCCATGCCTGATAGTCGCGCTCGGGGCTGTCAGCCTTGTTGATAACCAGCAGAAGTCTGTCGCTCATAGGGCGAAGCAATTCCGCAAACTCTTCATCCTCAGGGGTGATGGATACAGCATCTACCATGAAAAGAATGAGATCCGCCCGTGAGAGTATTGAAAGGGTTCGAGCAACAACCAGATCATCCAAGCCTTCCCGTTCCAGCTTGAATCCACCGGTGTCGACAAGTCGGACTCGATGCTCGGTTCCCGGCAGCACACATTCCTCTTCAATTGGGTCTCTGGTGACACCGGGGGTTGGATCGGTTATTGCTCTTCGCTTATGCAGGAGCCGGTTAAAAAGCGTAGACTTGCCGACATTCGGTCTGCCCACCAGAACAACCTGCGGAAGGTTTTCATAGCGGACAAGCTTTTCCGGCAGACCTTCGGCAATGTCCTGAATCGTATCATTGTCACTTTTCTCCGGCTTTTTCTGGATAGCAGCAGTCTTTCTTACCCTGCCTCCAGAGCTGTGTGCGGAGTGTGACTTTCCTGTCTCTATTTCTTTCATGGTAAATCCTGTTTTACAGCGCAAATCTGTTATTTATATAGGTAAGCACCTGATTGGCACTTGTCATTTTCATTACGGCTGAAGCAATGTTCTCCGCATCTTCCAGAGTTATCGATAAAAGTTGCTTTTTGACCGCCGGAATGGAAGCTGATGACATGGAGAGTTCGCGCATCCCCAGACCAACCAGTACAACAGCAGCATAAGGATCAGCTGCCATTTCGCCGCAAAGACTGACATCGATGCAGGCATGCTGCGCATTGTTGATGGTTGTTTTAATCAAGCGCAAGACCGCGGGGTTAAAAGGCTCATGTAAAGCGGATACTTTTTCATTTCCTCGGTCAACGGCCATGGTATATTGGGTAAGGTCATTGGTTCCGATGGAAAAAAAGTCCGAACTTCGCGCAAGGATATCCGAGCAGATTGCCGCTGAAGGGACTTCAATCATGATCCCGGCTTTTATGTGATCCGGCACCTTGTACCCCTGCGCTCTGCATTCATATTTGGACTCGCCAAGCAGACCGCGTGCCTTGATGATTTCTTCAGTGGTGCTGATCATCGGGAACATGATGTGAACATTGCCGAATACACTGGCGCGAAGAATGGCGCGGAGCTGTGTCTTGAAAATCTCTGTTTTGCTCAAGCAGAACCGAATTGCTCTCCAGCCGAGAAGCGGGTTTTTTTCGTTCTGAGCGCCCAATTCCGGCAAAACCTTGTCACCGCCGATATCGAGAGTTCTTATGGTAACAGGCTTCCCGTTCATGGCCTCAACCACAGCCTTGTAAGCCCGGAACTGTTCTTCCTCACCGGGAATATGACCGCCTAAAAAAAGGAATTCCGAACGAAACAGTCCAATCCCGTCCGCATTGTGCTCCACAACACTTTCCACTTCTTCAGGCACTTCGATATTCGCCTTGAGGAGGATGCGCGTTCCATCCTTGGTTGCAGCCGGCAAGGCCTTGATGTTTTCGAATTCCTTCACCTTCTGAAGCCTGAGCAGCATAGAAGCCTGAACCTTTTTGAGAGCGCTTTCATCCGGATCGACAACCAGAATACCTTTATCGCCATCCACAATGACCTTTATACCCATTTTGAGGTCACTCATAAAAGATCCAAGGCCGAGTGCGGCAGGGATTTCAAAAGCACGGGCAAGAATTGCCGCATGGCTCGTTCTGCCTCCAGCTTCTGTCGCTATGCCTTTGACATGGTGCCGAGACATGCCCACCATATCTGAGGGCAGCAGATCATGCGCCACAATGATAACATCATCCTGCAAATCAGCCAGATTGATTCGTTCCCGTTTCAGAAGATGCCCGAGCAAACGCCGGGTTACATCATGGACATCTGACACCCTTTCCTGCATATACGGATCATTTGACGCTGAAAGCTGGTCTACCATCTCCCTCGCGAGAGCAAAAACGATGCTTTCAACGTTCATCAGAGTGCTGTAAAGATCGTTTTTCACCCTTTCAGCAACTTCCGGATCATCCAGCATGAGCAGATGGGCATCAAAAATCGCGGCCTGGCTCTCGCCAGCTTCTTTAAACGCACGGTCCCGAAGCAGTTCCACTTCCTTCTTGGCGGCCGAAACAGCGCTGCTGAAACGTTCGAGCTCAGCCTCAACGGTCTCGCTTGCGATTGGATAGGTCGGTACATTGTCCGTCACTTCGTCATAGAAAAGGAAAGCGGGACCGGAAGCCATGCCTGGCGATGCGGCGATTCCATGAATTTCTCTCATGGGGATAACTGTAGCAGATAATTGTATTATCGTCAAATAAGACCTGAGCGACACGTGCCGCACGTTGTTAGGAAAACGCTTGTTTATTGAAGTACGTTAGCCGGATTTACAGGTTTCCCGTTTTTATAGACCGTAAAGTGCAGATGCGGTCCTGTGCTGTAGCCTGTATTACCCGACAAAGCTATCCGTGAACCCTTGGAAACATATTGCCCTTCCTGTACCAGGATTGACGAGGTATGAGCGTACAGGGTCTTCCAGCCGCCTGCGTGCGACAGAATTACGTATTTTCCCATGATCGGCGAATAGCCGGTTTCGATGACAGTACCTTCCATGGCTGCTCCGACAGGCGTTCCTGTCGGCACACCAATGTCGATACCATTGTGGAGCGAATTCCTGCCTGAGAATGGATCTCTGCGCCATCCATACCAGGATGTAATGACTCCGCGAACCGGCCATTTGAAAAGATCGCCTGAAATCTCACGCAGCTGAGCCTTGGGCAGCCTGGCGTCGGGCAGAAACAGTACTTTCTCGGCTGAAAAGTCGGTTTTCATGAGGCTGTTGGCCACAATCAGCCTGTCTTCAGAAATTTCGAATTTTTTGGCGATAGCAGCGACGGTTTCACCGGCTTTTGCGGTATAGATTATGCCGGACATGTTGGGAAGCTTCAGCAACTGACCAGGCTTCAGGCTCTTGGCCGACTGGATGCCATTGATACTGATAATAGTATCGGCTGTCAGATTGTTGGATTCGGCAATTCCTGAAATAGTATCGCCTTTCTGAACCTGATACACTGTATAGAACAACCCCTCACCCGCGCTCTCATCTTCCGATGATATCGATGCCAGACCGCTTCCTTCCATATCTATGCTGCCTTTGGCGAATTCCGGACTGGGCTGCGGACGGAAGCTGGAACCAAGCAGGGTTATGAGACAGACCAGGGCAAAAAGTGTGCGCTTCAATGTTGAACCGCTTGCGAAAAGCAGAATTATTTCATTATGCCAATGGCTTCGGTTCCGTCTCACGCCGCTCCCCTGGAAAAAGTTTCAGCAGTATTATAGTGAGATGTGTCCCGGAATGCAAGAAAAAATTTCAGCAGGGCTAAAACCCGCCCAAAACGGGAAATCCAGCCGCCAGTCTTGCCTAACCATGGCGCCTCATATATGCTTTTATTCTATGAGCTTCAAGAAAAAACAACATTTGCGCCCGCTTATTCTGGTCATTTTATTGTTCCTGACTGCAAGCATCTGCCCGGCGCTGGAAATCAAGACCGACAATTACACCATTACGACAGAAGCTGTCACAAGCCCTGGATTTGCCCTTGTCAGCATAACATCCAATGCAAGCGGCACGCTTATTCAGATCGATAACCAAACGGTCGGTTCGAGTCCATGGACAGGCAGGCTTGCCGCTGGAAACCATATCATCAATATGTCTGCCCCTGATCATTACGACCTGCGCTTTCTTCTCACCTGTCAGGAAAATACTAAATATTCGATTTCCTGCAGGCTGGATCCGCATACCGGATTTCTTGATGTGACAATCCGTCCGGAAGACGCCATGCTGTATCTGGACGGTGTAAAAATGGTAAACCAGTTTGCTGAAGTGCCGGTTGGGTATCATACAATTGCCGCGCGAAAATTCGGTTTTGAAGAAAAATCATTGAAAATTCTTATCCTGAAAGGGAAAATAAGCAGGGTTTCCATGATGCTGGAACCCTCATCATTCAGTGTCCGGGATTTCAGGCTGACAAGGAAGGTATTCAATCCCGATAACCACGGGCTTTTTGGCAAGACTACCCTGGCTTTTTCCGTAACAGCCCCCGGCTATGGAAGAATTGAAATACGAGATTCCACGGGAAGCCTGATTTTCCAACACACGCTTCTTCCCTTTACAACATGGGCTCAATCTTTTTCATGGAATGGCAGAACCGCGTCAGGGTCAGCAAAAGACGGGAGCTATACTGCACGGCTCCTTCTCTGGCCTGAAAAGAAGCAGGAGACGCCTGCGGTTTCTGCAGCGCCGGTGCCGGGCGATTTCACCCGGACAGATTCCGCGGAACAAGCATCGATTGTGCAGGAAATCAGCTTCCGGATTGACCGGAGTCAGATTATTGCACCGGCCGGCTATGAAAACGCGCGGACAGGGCTGGCCTTTGTTTCTAACCCGTCAATGCAGGAATTGCCAGTTTTCGGGCTGGATATTGGAGGCGTGATCGCCTATGACAGCACTGCTTCCGCCAGTGCGGGAGTCGGACTGTCAGGCGGAATCCGGCTGGGAAGCAGTGCTGCCCTGGGCTTTGCGGGCTCCTTCTTTGGAAACGGCGACGCTGGTCTGTCAGCTTCGCTGAACGGAGCTGTGCTGAAAGGCCCACAACTGGATGCCGCCATCTCGGCGCGCTATGAAATTGCGGATTTCAGCAATTCTGGCGGGGGCATCTCGAACGATATCGAATTGAACTTCCCGCTGGCATTCAAAACAGGAGCCGTACGCATCGGGCTGGAACCAGGAATTCGGCTGAATCTGGATGACACTTCGATAGCGCCGCAGACAGGTGTCGGCCTCTGGTACCAGTCACCTGCGCTGTTTGCGGGATTTTCCGCCCATCAGGTTTTTGCACCAGGAGGAATCGCATGTGATGCAAACCCTCTCAGCCTTGCCCTTGATGCAAAATACATGGTGAATGGGGTGCCGCTGACCATGGGGGTACGGTTTTCAGCTGAAATGACTCCGGAGTTTGAAAAACTGCAAGCCTGGTTTGGCATAGGGCTTGCTTTCTGATCCAATCGCCTGCCGAATGAGGACAATATGAGCATAGCCGCCTTTGATGTATCGATAGAACGATGTTCCGCCTATCAGAAGGATTCCGTTGAACGGGTGATTGAGAGCGCCGCTGAAAAAGCGGGCTTCCCCTCAATTCTTGGAAAAACTATTCTGGTAAAGCCGAACATTCTGAATGCCTCCACCCCTGAAAAAGCAGTGACGACCCATCCGGTATTTCTCGCCGCTGTATTGCAATTTTTACGAAAAAACGGAGCGGGCAGGATTATTGTCGGAGACTCGCCGGGATTTCAGCCTGGAAGCTTCGCCGGCAAGGCCGCAGGTCTGCATCAGGTTGTTCTTGACGCGAAAGCCGAATGGGATGAATTCAAGCAGGGAAGCTTGCATCAGGCTCCTGAAGGCAAACTGGTCAAGAGTTTCGTGCTGGCGGATGTGCTCGGAACCTGCGACTTGGTGGTCAATCTTCCCAAACTGAAAACCCACCGGCTCATGAACTATACCGGCGCCATGAAAAATCTCTTCGGCCTCATCCCGGGGCTTGCCAAAAGCGCCATGCATATGCGCTATCCGGACAAAGAGCAGTTCGGAACGATGCTGGTGGATCTTGCCCTTTCTGTCGTCCCGACCTTTACCTTCATGGATGCGATTGTCGCGATGGAAGGGGAAGGGCCGGGCAACGGGACGCCGTATCCGCTGGGACTGGTGCTCGCGTCGGCGAGCATGCCGCTGATCGACTGGACTGCAGCAAGTATAATCGGCTACAAGCCGGAAAAAATCCCCTACCTTGCGGACGCGATGCGGCGAATCGGCAGAAACCCCGAAAAACCGGAGTATTCCTACGGCCCGGAAAGCGTTACAGCTGTCCGGGCGGAGAATTTCAAGCTTCTGCCGTATGAAACAGCACATCCTTCGGCCCTCAAAGCTTTGCCGGGATTTTTGCAGAAGCTGGCGGTATCGGCAACCATGCGGCGGCCGATTTTCCACGAAAAGAAGTGCATTGGGTGCTCCGCATGTGTTAAAATATGTCCAGGGAAGGCATTGGTTCTGGATAGAAAGGCCTCCGGAATCAATAAAATCCTTATCGATGATGCCGCCTGCATTACCTGCTTCTGCTGTCATGAAGTCTGTCCGGTCAATGCCATCTCGGCGGGGAAGGTCTTCAGACGCTCAAGGAGGGACAGAAAACTGCCATGAGCCAATTCAATCTGCATGAATTTCTTGATTTCGGTTCTCCTGACGACTATGAAAGGCTGGATTTCCCAGCTCCGCAAAAACACGACGGCAGGCTCCTGGCTGATCCTGTCATCCTGCGGGAGCTTGCGAACCGGGCTTTTACCGAAATCGCGTACCGGTATCCACGGGGACACCTGGAAGAACTCTCCAAAATATTGAAGGATAATACTGCGAAAGAAGCAGAAAAGTTCGTAGCGGCAAGTCTTTTGAGAAATGCTGCAATCGCCGCGGAAGGGTTCTACCCCATGTGCCAAGACACCGGAACCGCACTCATTTACGGCTGGCGGGGAAACGGGCTCGGCGGCGGAACCGCGGATGAAGCAGCATGGCTGGCTGAAGGCGCCTCAGAAGCATACGCGCGCAACTTATTGCGGCTCTCCCAGCTTGGACCGCTTACCATGCTTGAAGAAAAAAACACAGGCGACAACCTGCCCGCAGGTGTCGACATTCGATCCGTACCCGGAAATGAATACCGATTCCTTTTTGCAGCGAAAGGCGGCGGTTCGACATCCCGCCTCTCGCTGAGTATGGAATCACCTGCAATCTTGAAAGAGGAGCGGCTGAAATCCGTTGTTGCAGAACGAATAAAAAAACTGGGCGCGGCGGGCTGTCCGCCTTATACAATCGGCATGGTTCTGGGCGGGACATCCCCGTCTCAAACCATGTACGCGCTCGAACTTGCCGTATATGGTCTTCTCGATAAACTCCCGACCGTGGAAATGGAACGGACAGCCACCATCTTTGCCGATTTGCTCCCGGACGGAAAAACTCCTGGAAAAACCAGCGCATCCGCCCAACATAGTTTTCTGCCAGGAACAGGAGTGCGTTCCATTGAGTGGGAAGAGATTCTCTATGAGCTGGGGGTTCAGACCGGAATCGGCGCTCAATGGGGTGGACGGCACCTCGCTCTGAAAACCAGGGCAATCCGGTTTTCTCGGCATGCGGCCAATCTGCCGCTGGCGATCGGAATTTCCTGTTCGGCGCACCGGAAAGCGCGAGCAGTCATGAATGAACAGGGATGGTTCTTGGAAAAACTTGAATCCGATCCTGCCCGATTTCTGCCTGCTTCCATGGATGTGCTGCCCGGCGCTGTTGAAATCGATCTCGACACAGCACAGGACCAGTGGCTTGAAAAACTGCGTTCCCTCTCATCAGGCACTCCAGTCCTTCTTTCCGGAACCGTCACGATTGCCCGCGACGCAGCACATGCGCGCCTCGAAACCATGGCAAAAAGCGGCGTCCCGATTCCCGATTATTTCATCGAGCATCCGGTTTTCTATGCCGGCCCGACAGAACCTCTGCCGGGAAGACCATCAGGCTCTTTTGGCCCCACCACTGCCAGCCGAATGGACAGCTACCTGGAATTTTTCATGGAAAAGGGCGCTTCCCTGGTGACAATCGCAAAAGGCAACCGCGGCGAAGAAGCTCAGCATGCGATACGGAAGGCGCGCGGCGTCTATCTTGCCGCAATCGGCGGGGCTGCAGCGCTAACCGCCCGCGAGCATGTTCTTGAATCACGGATTGTGGATTTCGCGGATCTCCGCATGGAAGCGGTCAGGCTTGTTCGACTTGCGCGGCTGCCGGTCATGGTAGTGATTGACGCTTCCGGACGCTCTCTTTATGCTTGATTCATGATAAAAACAGCGTTCA
>CAZZJJ010000021.1:6499-14628 GCA_964654405.1 uncultured Treponemataceae bacterium | reverse complement strand
ACGGCGAAGGTGTACCGCAAAGCTACCAAGACGCCGCATACTGGTATCAGAAAGCCGCCGATCAGGGAAATGCCACCGCCATCAACAATCTCGGTGTTCTCTATGAAAATGGCCGGGGTGTTACGAAGAATGTCGATAAAGCCTTCGAGCTGTACGCCAAGGCGGCAAACCTTGGCAACTCCTACGCGCAAAACAACCTGGGCTGGTTTTACGAATCGGGGATGGGAACACCGAAGGACATTCTGAAAGCCTTTGAGTGGTACAAGAAATCAGCCAGTCAGCAGAACCCCTATGGCCAATATAACCTTGGCTGGCTCTATGAGCATGGTGACACCGGCATCCCGGTTGATAAGGATTCTGCCTTCATATGGTACAAACGTGCTGCCGAACAGGGGCATGACCAAGCCCAGTATCAGCTGGCAGGCATGTATGAGCGCGGCGAGGGCACGCAAAAGGATTATGATGAAGCGTTCTATTGGTTCCAGGAGTCGGCATATAATGGATATGCCGACGCGATGGTCGCTGTCGGTGAATACTATGAATTTGGGCTTGCCGGTGACATTGACTATGTTCAGGCACTAGCCTGGTACTTGATAGCCGCTCACTATGGTCATGATGATGCAGGGTACTATGCCGAACTTGTCAAAGAAACCTATGAGCTGACTGACGAGGAAATAGCCGAAGCGGAGCGGCTTGCACGCGAGTTCTGAAACGAGTTTAATAACGCAAGCTTTAAAAACTGGCTTTGCGGCTTAAAATCACCTGAGCAAATCGCGGTCTTCCGCATAATCCCTGCCGCGGGCTTTCTTGAACAAATCCACAAGCCCGGCGACGGTCATGGAGGCCTTTTCCTCTTCCGAGAGATCCGCGATTATTTCCCCGTCATGCATCATGACAACTCGATCGGCTTGCGAAAGCGCACGGCTCATATCATGGGTAACGATAAGAGCGGTCAGGCCGAATTCCTGAATGAAGCGCTTCGTCAAAGCTGAAACTTTTTCGGCATTTGCGGGATCGAGCGCCGCGGTATGTTCGTCAAGCAGAAGAACAGAGGGCTTTGAAAGCACCGCCATCAGGAGCGTCAGAGCCTGCCGCTGTCCGCCTGAGAGCCGAGACACGTTTTCGTGAAGCCGGCTCTCCAGCCCCATCCCCAGTTGTGCGACTTCTTCAGCCATGCGACGGGCAATCGCAGGCGGCGTGGCGATTTTGAGCCGTCTCGGACCTTTGCGCGAAGCAAGCGCCAAGTTGTCCAGGATGGTCATGTCGCCAGCGGTGCCGGCCAGCGGATTCTGCCGTACCCTTCCGACAAAGCGTGCCCGTTCCCATTCAGCCTGCCTGGTACAATCAGCGCCATCGATACGGATAACGCCAGCCTGCAGGGGAACCGTTCCCGCTATCGCATTCAGGAGGGTGCTTTTCCCTGCCCCATTCGAGCCGATAATTGAAACCGTCTGGCCGGCTTTGACTGAAAGCGAAAGGTTTTTCAGGACAACATGTTCCTCCCCTGCCCCAAGCGAAAAGCTGACGCGGGCTGATTCGATTTCTATCATGACGATTTCCTTCCCACTTTTGACAGCGCTATAGAGCCGATTATCAGCAAGGCGGTGATGAGACGCAGGTCATTCGGTGTTATTCCAGCCAGATACCCCCAGGAACGGGCAGCATACATGAGTGCTTTGAAAAGGATCGATCCGATAAAAACCCGGGCAAGCTGAACACCGATATACTGCGATCGTATGACGAGTTCTCCGAGCATGACAGTCGCAAGCCCCGAAGCGACAACCCCCTGTCCGAAATTGACATCCGCAAATCCCTGATAAGATGCGGCGATTGCACCTGCAAGCCCAGCCAGCGCGTTCGCCAGAATTATTCCCAGCGTTCTCAACCGAACCGGATTGATGCCAGCCTGAATGACGGAGTTTTCGTTGTCACCCAGCGCGCCCATTGCGATGCCGACTTCCGTGTGGAAGAAAAAATCGATAATGCCGAAAAGCACCAGTACGGCAAGCATTGACGCAGCGAGCAGAGAAAATTCAGGGCTGAGCATGCCGTTCAGCAAAGAGCGCGCTGAATCCAGAAGCGGATTGCCCGCGATGAGGGGCAGATTGGGTTTTCCGCCCAGAATCCGCAGATTAATCGAATAAAATCCGGTCATCGTTATGATACCGGCCAGCAGGGGGTGCACCTTCAGGCGATGATAAATCTCCGCGGTCGCAAAGCCCGCAAGACCTCCCGCGATCAATCCGGCGCAAAGAATGCAGACGACAAGAAACAGACTTCCCCCAGCACCGAACTTCGGGCCGAGCATAAGCGCTGTCATGGCTCCGCCGGCCGCTCCGGCAGGGAATGAGCCTTCCACAGTTAAATCGGGGAAATCGAGAATTCTGAAGCTAATAAAAACGCCAAGCGCCAGAATTCCGTAAATGAGCCCCTCTACCAGAATACCTTCAATCATCGCCTATTTCCTGACCAGCGAGCCGTCCTTTATCACGACAGCCGCTTTTTCGACAATTTCCGCCGGTACGGTCAGCTTCAGCTTTTTCGCCGCATCGAGGTTCAGCACCATAAGCAGGTCGGAACTTTCGGTTGGCAGATACACCGGAATATCGGCGGTTTTTTCACCGTTGAGAATGCGGACGACTATTTTCCCGGTCGCTGTGCCGACCTTGTAGTAATCGTACCCGATCGCGGCCAATACAGGAATGGATTCGGCCGAAGAGGGGTCAGCGGTCACCACAGGCAGATTTTTCTCGAGCGCTGTCTCCGCAACCGCGTTGAGCGCAGAAAATACGGTGTTGTCATTGCCGAGGTACAGCCCATCGATTCGGGGTGCGATAGACAGCAAAGCTTGCTTGACTTCAGACGAATTGGAAACGGTCGCCTCGACATATTGAATCGAATTTTCTTCGCAATAGGCTTGTACAATTTTCGCGATAGCGGCGGAATTGGCCTCGCCTGATGCATAGATGTGGCCGAGCCGCTTCAGATTTCCCTGAAGGGCGCGTAAAAGATCGAGCTGCTGACGAACGGGCGTCATGTCCGATGTTCCGGTTACATTCGCGCCGCCTTTTTCCAGGCTGGGCACAAGGCCAGCTGAAACAGGATCGGTCACCGCTGAAAAAACCACCGGTATATTCTTTATCTGGTTCGCCAGAGCCTGCGCTGTCGGTGTCGCAATTCCAACGGCTACGGACACTTTTTCCTGCTTGAATCGCTGGGCAATCTGGGCTGCCGTGCTCATGTCGGCGTTGGAATTCTGCAAATCGAGCTTATATTCGGGCTTGGATTTTGCGATTTCATCGATAATGCCTTTTTCAACGGCATCAAGAGCTGGGTGAGCGACGAATTTTGCAATGCCGATGAGCTTGGTGTCAGGCTTGCCGCAGGAAACCAAAAGGGCAAGAAACAGGAAAGTGCCGCACAGCCGAATCATGAGACGCTTCATTTTTTCCTCCACGGTATTGTATTGAAAAACCGATTTAGCGGGAAACCCCGGAAAATATCGGATCAGCCATGTTTCTACTAAAAGAAACACAGCCAATCATATGCCATCAGCATCATTTGGTCAATATAAAATCGGAATTTGCGGTTTTTTTTCTTTTTAAATTGAATTCATGGCTGCATGGTCCTACAATTCAAGCTGGAGGCATACATGAAAAAAGCATTTTTCAGTATTCTCGTCCTGGCGCTCGCGATCAGCCTTTCTGGCTGCGCGTCGATGCTGAAATCCATGGGCGGAGTGACCAAGGCTGAACTGGCGGCCCAGGAAGACCGGCTGACTTCAAAAATCGACTCTATCAGCGCCGCGCTCACAAAAACCACAAACGCTATTGCGGAAATCGAGGCAATCAAATCTCGTCTTGAAGACCTTTCCAGGCAGATTGAAAACGCTGCACTGACAGCCCAGGAAGTTGAAGTGCTCAAAACGCAGCTGGCACAGATAACAGCGGATCTTGAGAAAATCTCCGACACCACACTGCTGAATCTCGCCAAGCTGATCAATGACGCGCTTTCCCAGACAGGTGCAACTGAAAGCAAGTAACTGCCTGCACCTGTTTCATACCAAGAAAAGCGCGAAAATCGGAATAGTGATTGCGGAAAAGACGGTTGTCAGAAAGACAATTCTCGAAGCCAGAGGGACATCCGCCTGGTACCGTTCGGCAAAAATGACAGTTTGCGCTGCAGCCGGCATTGCTGTCAGAAAAGCCGCCACTTTGGCCGGCAAATCATGGAATCCAAAGAGCCTCATTATGCCGAAAACAGCCAAGGGCATGGCAATAAGCCGTATGGTTGTGCCAAACCATAGCTCTCCGCCTTTCAGAATCCCTTTGATCGGTACCTCTGCAAGCGTCGCTCCGACAACAATCATGGAAAGCGGTGTCGTCAGATTGGAAAGGTTCGAGATTGCCGTTGTCAGCGCATCGGGCAGGCTGAAAGGTAAAAGCCAAATGACAAGCCCAATTGCCACGCTGATATTGCCGGGATTGAGAATCGCGCGCATCAGCTGATCCTTTCCCGACTGTCCGGAAAAGAGATAGATGCCGTACGTCCAAATGAAAATCTGAAAAATGATGACAAAAATTGAAGCATACATGACGCCAACCTTGCCAAAAACACTTTCTGTCACCGGGAAACCCATGAAACCGCAATTGGAAAATACGGTTATATACGTCAGAACCTTTCGTTCCGCCGCAGGCATCCTGCGATACAAAGCCGCAGAAAAAAGAATACCGAAAGCATGGATCGCGGCAGCCCACAGTGCCATTCTGAGGAGGTCCGGCATGGCCGATGATGGAATGCTGCGGTCAAAACTGGCGATGATGGTAAATGGAATGGCGACATTCAGAATAAGCCCAGCCAGTCCTTTGACCATTGAACCATCCAAAATCTTGGATTTTCTGGCTGCAAAACCAACAACAACCAGGATAAAAATTGAGAGAACGCGGGAAAAAACAACCATGCGAAAACTCCTGGAATCAGCGGATTCTATTGATAAGCGTACCGATGCCTTCTATTTCAATCGCGATCTCATCGCCTTTCTGCATCGGCCCGATTCCAGATGGAGTGCCGGTCATGATGACATCGCCGGGAAGCAGAGTCATGATTCTTGAGAGCCATGAGAATAGGTGCGGAACATCAAAAATGAGATTGTCGGTTGTTGATGATTGCTTCTGAGCGCCATTGAGAAGTGCGCGGATTTTTAGATTGGAGGGATCGAGGTCAGTTTCAATCCAGGGGCCAAGCGCCATGAAGGTATCAAAGGATTTGGCTGCTGTCCATTGCCCGTCCTTGGGCTGAAGGTCGCGGGCGGTCACATCATTGCCGCAGGTATAGCCAAGTACATACTCCAAAGCCTGCTCTGGCAGGACATTTTTTGCCTTTTTACCGATGACAGCGACAAGCTCTGCCTCATAATCGACCCGGTGCGAGAGTTCTGGATAGTCAATCCAATCTCCAGGACCTATCAGCGAGGTAGAAGGTTTGAGAAAAACAACAGGCGCTGTCGGAAGCGCAAGCCCAAGCTCCATCGCGTGGTCCCGATAGTTGAGCCCAATGCAGACACCTTTGGTCGGTACACAGGGCGCCAGAAGCCTGACTTCAGCAAGTGAGTCCTGATGTTTGGTTGGAGTCAGCCCGATGCTGAGATCACCTTCAGCTCTGACAATCGCCTGCCCATCGAGAAAACCGTAGAATTCGAGGCCGCCCTTTTCATAGCGAAGAATTTTCATGGTACGCTCCTTCACATGACAATATAGATAAAATAGTATTTTCGCAATATTCAATCTGAATGAATATTTTATCGAAATTTCAATCCATATTAAAATTACTATTGAAAATATTTTTTATTCTGATACTATTGCACTATGACAATTATTGTGCTTGTAAAGCAAGTTCCAGAAACCGACTCCCTTGTCATGGATGAGGCTACCGGAACAGTCGTGCGAAAAGAAGACAGTTCGATCATCAATCCGCTTGATCTCTACGCGCTTGAAGCGGCGCTCAGGCTGAAAGACGCAAATCCTGACACTAAAATCATTGCCGTTTCAATGGGACCTGGCCATGCGGCCGCCGCGCTGGCGGAAGCGGTTTCCATGGGGTGCGATGACGCAATTCTCGTCAGCGGCAGGGAGTTCGCGGGTTCGGACACCTGGGCGACTGCAAAAGCTTTGGCCGCGGCCATTAAACCTGCCGGCATCCCGGATCTGATTCTCTGCGGTGAACGCGCAACCGATGGCGATACCGGACAGGTGGGTCCGGAAGTGGCTGCTTTCCTCGGCTTGCCGGTAATGACCTATGCCAGCTCGCTGAGCATGGAAGCTGGAAGTCTGCTGATTGAAAGGATTCTGGAAACCGATATTGAAAAGATTCGAATGCCGATGCCCTGTGTAATCAGCGTCACAAAAGCGGTCGGCGAACCGCGCCTGCCAACGCTCTCCGGCAAAAAGCGCTCGTTCGGACGATCGATCCCAGTTCTTGGGATAAAGGAACTCATGCTCAACCCGGAAACTGTTGGAAGCAAAGGATCCCCCACCAGAGTAGTCAGAATTTCGAGCCCGAAAATATCAAGACACTCAGCATTTCTGGATGCTGCGGATCCTGAAGGCAAGAAAAGAGCTATCGCAGCCGTGATAGCCGCACTTGAAGACCGCGGACTTCTTCCTGAAACATTGACACTTTCAGCTTCAGCAGTGGCTTCAGCGCAGGCTTCAGCTTATGCCGGGACTCAGTGTCAAGACGACTCTCCTGCAGAAACCCAGACAGCCGCCCGCGACAGTTCGGGCGCAAAACGCTCAATCTGGATTCTGGCGGAAACCAGACATGGCAAAGTACTTCCCATTTCTTTTGAGCTATTGCAGTGGGCGCGCAGCCTTGGGCCGGAAGAAAATATCCTGACAACGGCAGTGCTTTGCGGACCGGCAAGCGAACCGGAAATCCTCTTCAGCTATGGCGCCGACCGGATCATCCACTGTCCCGACTCCAGACTTGCCCCCCACGAGATAGCCCTGACCGCGCGCTACCTGGACAGCCTCCTTGCATCAGAAAGCCCTGATGTTTTTCTTGCGGGTGCGACAACCTATGGCCGCTCAGTCATGCCCTATCTGGCAGCGCTATCTTCATTCGGCCTTACCGCTGACTGCACCAGCCTTTCTCTCGATATTGCAAGCGGCGAACTCTTGCAGACCAGACCCGCTGCCGGCGGGAATATCATGGCAACCATCAGAACCCTTGGGAAAAGGCCTCAGATGGCGACAGTCCGTCCGCATTCCCAAAAACCTCATCTGATGCAAAGCGCAGCATCCTGTGTTTTTGAAAAGCGGGATCTTGACGGCCCATTTTCAGGAAACAGCGTAGAACTGCTTGAGGAAAAGCCTCTCAAACTTGACGAAACCCTGGATAGCAAAGTCCGGATCGTCGCCTTTGGCCGAGGGCTGAAAAAAAAGGACAATATTCATCTGATCAGGGATCTCGCGCAGGTGCTCGATGCCGGCATCGGGGCTTCGCGGGAAGCTGTGGACCGCGGCTGGGCAGACTACCCCCGGCAGGTCGGGCTGTCCGGCCATACTGTTTCGCCAGACCTTTACCTGGCCTGCGGCATTTCTGGCGCAATCCAGCATCTGGCGGGCATGCAGACTTCGGGCTTTATCGTGGCCATCAACACAGACCCGGACGCGCCCATATTTTCAGTATCAGACATCGCTGTCCGGGCTGATATCTTCGATTTTCTTCCATCTTTGACAGAGGCGCTTAAAAATCATCTTTCGGCGCGGGAGGCACAGCGATGACCAGCACCTATGGCAGACTGAATTCGGCGATTGCTGCAAAGCTTAAAGAAATCTGCGGCGCGCAGCAGGTGTTGTATGAAGATAAAGGCGCAATGGAACGATACTCCCATGACGAAACCGCAGAAAAGCAGTACGCCGGCATGCCGGAAGCTGTCGTTTTCCCCCAGTCCACCGATCAGGTCTCAGCTATCATGAAACTGGCTTCAGAACAGCACATCCCGGTTACGCCGAGAGGTGCCGGTTCGGGACTTTCTGGCGGCTGTGTGCCGGTTTTCGGAGGCGTTGTCATTTCGTTCGAAAAAATGAACAAAATCAAGGAAATCGATCTTGAAAACCTCATGATCG
>CAZZJJ010000021.1:0-6399 GCA_964654405.1 uncultured Treponemataceae bacterium | reverse complement strand
TCGTTCGAAAAAATGAACAAAATCAAGGAAATCGATCTTGAAAACCTCATGATCGTCGCGGAACCCGGCGTTGTGACCAATTCCATCAACGAAGCGCTGAAAAAGGACGGCCTGTTTTTTGCCGGCTATCCCATGAGCCTGGAAACCTGCTTTCTGGGAGGCAATGTCGCGGAAAACGCTGGCGGCGGAAAGGCTGTCAAATACGGGGTGACATCGCGCTACATCACCGGCCTTGAAGTTGTCCTGGCAAATGGATCCGTGATGCGTCTGGGAGGCAAGCTCCGCAAGGACGTGACCGGCTATGACCTTATCCATTTGATGGCGGGTTCCGAAGGAACACTTGGAATTGTTACCGAGATAACCTTGACTCTGCTCCCCGCTCCCCGCTATCGGGCTATTCTGCTTGCCAGCTTTTCCAGTGTTGAATCCGCTATTTCAGCAGTCCCGCGCATCATGACCGGTTCGCGCATTATTCCAACCAGCATTGAATACATGGACAGAGCCAGCATTCTGGCATCCTGCTCCTATCTCAATGAAACGATACCCTATGGTGAAGCCCATGCGATGCTTCTGATCGAAGTGGACGGAACGGCGAAAGAGGAAGTGGCGCGATCGTATATGAGCATCGGCGATGTGTGCGAATCCTGCGGCGCCAATCCGGTTTATGTCGCGGACAATCGGACAACAATGGACAGGATTTGGAATGTCAGACGAAATATCGCCGAGGCACTCAAGGTGCAAAGTCCCCACCAAAGCCTTGAAGATATTGTTGTGCCAACCGCTGCAATCCCAGGCTTCATGCGGGAACTTGCGGAACTGTCTCGCAAAGAACAGGTTCAGATACCCTGCTACGGGCACGCGGGTGACGGAAATCTTCACGCGACCATTGTCAAGCCGGACAGCTGGAGCATGGAAACTTGGCTTGCCAGACTTGATGGCATTCTCGGCGAGCTTTACCGGATAACGCGCAAATTTGGCGGCACCATCTCGGGGGAGCACGGAATCGGCAACAAGCGGAAAAAATTCATCAGCATTACCCTGGATCCAGTTGCCCTGGAGATGATGAAACAAATCAAGCAGGCCTTCGATCCTGACGGAATCCTGAATCCTGGAAAGATATTTCCTTAAGAACCGATGTGAAACACGCGCAATTCAAAGGGCGTACGCTACCGCTATTTCAGCAGCCAGCGCAGCATTGTTCTTTACCAGGGCGATATTCGACTCAAGGCTGTCGCCGCCTGTAATCTCCACAATTCGTTTGAGCAGGAACGGCGTCAGTTCTTTCCCTTTGACAGCGGCGGCTTCAGCTTCGCGGACTGCTTGATCAATGGCGAGATTGATGGTTGTCGGATCCATGGCAAATTCGGCTGGGATTGGGTTGGCCACGACAATGCCGCCTGAAAGACCGCATTCCCATTTGGCGCGCATCCTGCTTGCAATCTCAGCCGGACTGTCTGCTTGTTCTTCAAGCGGTATCCCTGAATGGCTGGTATAGAAAGCAGGCAGCTCTTTTGTCCCCATGCCGATGACCGGCACACCTCGCGTCTCGAGATATTCGAGGGTTTTAGGAAGATCCAGAATCGATTTGGCGCCGGCGCATACGACAAGCACACTGGTTTTCGCCAATTCTTCCAGATCGGCCGACACATCCCAGCTTGCCTCTGCCCCGCGATGCACACCGCCGACGCCCCCCGTCGCGAACACAGGAATCCCCGCAAAAGAGGCGACAATCATGGTTCCGGCGACCGTCGTCGCGCCTGTCGCCCGCTCTGCCAAAAGACGCGGGAAGTCCCTGCGGGAAGCCTTGGCAACCTCGTGCCCGCTTTTTGCAAGGGCTTCGAGCTCGCGTTTTCCAAGCCCCGCCTTCATTTTCCCGTTCATTATGGCAATCGTGGCCGGCACCGCACCATGCGCCCTGACTACATCCTCCACCTCTAAAGCGGTGTCGAGGTTTTTGGGCCAGGGCATGCCGTGGCTGATGATGGTTGATTCAAGCGCAACAACCGCTTTGCCTTCGCGCAAAGCACTGGCGACTTCATCGGATATTTCAAGATATGGATTCATAGAATCGCTCCTTTTCCCGTTTCAGCATTGACAAGTCCACCTCAGGGTGGACGGTTTGGAGAGCCGCAGCAGCGATAACTGCCATAGCGAGCGCATAGCGAGCCTTTTCATTCATTGGCAAACCGTGAAGGCTTGCATATACAAGCCCCGCGCATGCCGCATCACCGGCACCTGAACGGTTTTTGGCTTCAGGTCTGACATTGTGGGGAGGCAGCGGGACGAGCCCAGTCTCGGAAAGTTCGCTGTCAGCGTATAGGATACCCCGCTCGCCTAGAGAAATGTACAGTTCGGCTGGCAGAGCCCTGCTAGAATGCAAAGCTTCAAGAATTTGGGATGCTTCAACTTCAGCGGAGCATTCGAGACCAGCCAATACTTTGGCTTCCTCCAAATTGGGTTTTGCTAGGTCGAATTCCGCAAGCACCTCCCGCGCCTTCGGCGCTTTCGCTGCGGAAACCGTGTCGAGGATCAGCACCGGCCCTTTTCCCCCTGCCCGCCATACCCGTCCTGTTCTGCCGAATTGCCGGGCAAACCAGCCGATGCTCGCTTCAGGGAGGTTGGTGTCAACCACGATGGCCGCCGCTCCGGCAAGCGCCGCTTTTCTGGATTCAAAAAAGTCGGGCGTCAAAGCCTCCATGATCTCCATATCTGCCACTGCGCCGATAAGCGATGCGTCAGGGGATGCAAGGCAGAGATAGCGGGCAGTATTTCCGGCTGCGGTCAGGCTGAGCGATATATCGATGCCCTTATTAAGGCAATCGCGCTTGAGGCTTTCTCCTTCCGGATCCTTTCCAAAGGCGCTGATTAATGTAACGGGAATTTCGAGACGTGAAAGATTTTCCGCGATATTGCGGCATACACCGCCTGGAGAACTGATAATCCGTCCCGGATTCGAATCTCCGCTTCTGAATGCCGAATTCGATATTCCCTGAATATCAAGATTGATGCCGCCCGCAAGCGCAACAAAGCCTTTGGATGCATGTTTCATATTCGTGCTCCATAGTATCTTTTATACCAGGCATTGAAAATACCCCGCTCCTGAAGTAGAGTAAGGTTAGCAAGAAACAGCAAGGAGCCTTTTCGTGGATCAACTCTTTGACCGTCTCGAAAGACTGGTAAAATCCTGGATCAATGCGGGAGCAGACGCTTCGTTTTCACCCTCCGGTTTTTCTTCCTCCCGGAGAACATCATCAGGCGACCCTGATCTAGATGCAGCCATGGCAGAATTGGACGATTTCCTCGACACTTCCAAGACAGAGACGGAACGGCGTGAGGCTGAAGCGAAGCGCCGCGAAGAAGCCATGCGAGCGGAAGCAGAACGGCGGGAATGGTCGGCCCGGCAGGAACAGAACCGCTTTTACAGATCTGGGTCGAATTCAGGTTCCGGCGTATCCCAGGAAGAAACTTCAAAGGCTATCCGGGAAGCCTATGCCTATCTCGGGCTCCCTGCCTACGCACCTTTTCCCGAAGTAAAATCAGCCTATAAAAAGCTGCTTTTCAAATACCATCCCGACAGGAACTCCTCGTCTCCGGAAGCCTTGAAAAAAGCGACAGAAACGAGCACTCGCATAAACGCGGCGTATCAGATAATTGAAGCCTATGAGGAAGCCAGAAATGGCAAACAGGGAGCGTTTCGGTGAAGCCATCTCTCTATCTGCTCGATGTGTACGCGATCATTTACCGCTCGTATTTTGCCTTCATGAACCGCCCGCTCAGGAATTCATCCGGAGAAAATGTCTCCGCGGTTTACGGATTTTTCAAGTTTCTCTTTGCCCTTTTCGATCAGAGAAAGCCTGAAGCCTTTGCCGCTGTTTTTGATTCCAAAGGCAAAACCATACGGCACCACATGTATGAAGCGTACAAAGCCACCAGGCAGAAGACTCCCGAGGACCTTACTGCACAGGTTCCTTTGGTCGAAGAAATCCTGCAGGCGCTTGGCGTGCCGATGCTCCGCAAAGAAGGTTATGAAGCGGACGATGTCATTGCGACGATTGCAAACCGCTGCAGGGAGGAAGATCGCGCCTGCTTCATCATTTCAGGTGACAAGGATCTGCTGCAGCTTGTCGGGGGCAGTGTCAAAGCCCTGCGTCCGGCTGAAAACTTCAGTTTCAAACTGCTCGGCCATGATGATGTCATTGGCGAATGGGGCGTCAGCCCGGTGCAGATTCTGGATTACCTGTCACTGACCGGAGACGCTTCGGACAATGTTCCTGGCGTCAAAGGCATCGGAGACAAGACAGCCGTCAAACTTATCGCGCAATTCGGCTCGCTGGATGCAATCTACGCAAATCTTGAAAGCGTCACGCCGGAATCGCTGAAAAAAAAGCTGATTGAGGGCAGGGATAGCGCCTATCTGTCCCGGAAACTCATCACGCTTGAAACTTCCCTCGATCTGGGACTTGAGAGCCTCGATGCCCTTCATCTCGGCGCTTTGAACCGCGCCCAGGCAACCCCGCTTTTCCTCGCGCTGGGCATGAAAAGCTTTGCCGCCCCGGAGCCTGCGCCTTCACGAGCTTCAGCCCATTCCAACGGCTTTCTCTTTGATGACGGCACGCCACCCGAGGTCTCAGGAGGGGCAACATCAGCTGATACTGCAGGAGCCAGCGCTGCAGCAACGCAAGAAACTGTGGCACAGGCGTCTGACGCAAACGCCGGTACCCCGAAGGAGGGCGCACTCTCCGGACCGGGCGTTTATGCCGCCATCACCGATGAAGCCGGGCTTTCCAAACTCGTTGACGACTGCATCAGCAAAGGATGTTTCGCCTTCGATACCGAAACCGACAGCCTGGATATCATGGAAGCTGCTCCCGTAGGATTTTCACTATGCCACGAACCAAAGCATTCATTCTACATACCGCTTGCAAGCCCCGATTCTCCTGTCATTGCCCGGGAATCAGCGGTTCGCCAGCTTGAGCGGCTTTTCAGCTCCAGGGCTACCCTTGTTGCGCACAACGCGAAATTCGACATCCATGTCATGCGCCGCTTTGGAATCAGGATTGAAAACCCAATTTTCGATACCATGATTGCCGCTTGGATTCTTGATGCCGAATCCAACTCATTCTCGCTTGGAAGCCTTTCTGAGCGAATCCTCGGGACATCGGGCCTTCTGTATGATGACGTCGTTCCAAAAGGTAAAACCTTTTCTTCGGTTCCGATTCAGGAAGCCGTACGTTACGCAGCTGAAGATGCCGACTTTACGATGCGTCTCCATCAGTATCTCGATGGCGAACTCAAGCGCTCA
This sequence comes from uncultured Treponemataceae bacterium, assembly GCA_964654405.1. Taxonomy (GTDB): domain Bacteria; phylum Spirochaetota; class Spirochaetia; order Treponematales; family Rectinemataceae; genus JAJTBL01. The sequence goes on along the minus strand of CAZZJJ010000021.1, from coordinate 1,097 downwards.
GATCTCGCCAAAGTTTTTTACGATATAGAAATGCCACTCATCCCAATCCTGACGGACATGGAGGAGCGCGGTATTTCGGTTGACGCGAATGCGCTGCGGCAGTTCGGCGACGAGCTGGAAATCGAACTGGCACGCATCGAGCAGGAGGTATGGCAGCTGGTCGGCCATGAATTCAACCTCGCATCCACCAAGCAATTACAGGACGTTCTCTTTGTCGAGCGAAAACTCCCGGTTCAGAAAAAAACCAAGACGGGCTATTCCACGGATACTACCGTCCTCGAGGAACTGGCTCCGCTCGATCCGGTGCCTCGGCTCATCCTGCGCAACCGCATGCTGTCCAAACTGAAAAGCACCTATGTAGACACCCTCGCCGAGCTTGCGGAAAAGCGCGGAAAAATCCACACCAGCTATGTTCAGACCGGCGCAGCGACAGGAAGGCTTTCGAGCCGCGACCCGAACCTCCAGAATATCCCGATCCGCGATGAAGAAGGCAGAAAAATCCGCTCGGCCTTTACGGCAAGCCCCGGGAACCTGCTGATTTCCGCCGACTATTCCCAGATTGAACTGGCAGTGATGGCGCATCTCTCAGGCGACAGCAATCTGATTCAGGCTTTCCGGGATGGCGTGGATATCCATCGCAGAACAGCTTCGTTCATATTCGGTATCCCGGAGGCAGAAGTGACTCCGGAGCATCGGCGGGTCGCCAAAACCATCAATTTCGGCGTCATTTACGGCATGAGCGCGTTCAGGCTCGCGCGCGACCTCGGAATCCCGAATGCCCGGGCGCAGGCTTTTATCAATAGCTATTTTTCAACCTATTCTGGCGTGGCGGCTTTTATTCGGGATGTCATCACACAGACCGAAAAGACCGGCTTTGCTTCTACCCTCTTCGGCAGAAGACGGAAAATTCCCGCCATCAATTCGCGCAACAAGACCGAACAAATGGCCGCTCAGCGCGTCGCGGTCAACACCCCCATTCAGGGCACAGCGGCGGACATTGTCAAAATCGCGATGATTCAGGTTCAGCGGGAGCTGGACAAATACCTCCCCGACGTCCGGATGCTCTTGCAGGTTCATGACGAACTGGTTTTCGAATG
>CAZZJJ010000020.1:0-14769 GCA_964654405.1 uncultured Treponemataceae bacterium | reverse complement strand
TGCATGCCCAATTCGCCATTGTAGGGTCGGGCGATGCCTGGTGCGAAAAAGAACTTAAAACCCTTTCGCATCTCTATCCTCATTTCAAGGCGAAAATCGGCTACGATGAAAAATTTGCGCATTTGGTCGAGGCGGGCAGTGATTTCTATATGATGCCTTCCCGCTATGAGCCTTGCGGGCTGAATCAGATGTATTCGCTTCGCTACGGGTCTCTTCCGATTGTCCATCGAACGGGCGGCCTGGCCGATACCGTCGAAAATTACAACCAGGAAACGGGGGATGGGACCGGCTTCATGTTTGATGATCCGACACCGCGTGCACTATACAATACCATAGGCTGGGCGGTCTGGGCCTGGTACAACCGGAAAGAGCATATAACGCTGATGAGGCTGAAAGCCATGCAAAGCGCGTTTTCCTGGGAGAAGTCAGCCGGCGAGTATATCGCCCTGTATTCGCATGCGCTTGCCTTGCATGCATCAAAGCGTTAGGACGCAGGAGCGGTCAGGTGGAAAAGGGAAAAGAAAGAAAAGTCTACGATTACAACCAGGAAAAGGTGCAGGAATCTCTTCTCAGAATTTTCAGATCCTCCAAACGTGAAGCCACGGTCGCCGACCTTGCGGGATTGACCGGCCTCCCGCTTCAGCAAATTCAGGCAGAAATGCCGGCGCTTTCCGATGAGTATCGAGGCCGCCTCAAAGTGACTGAAAGCGGAGAAATTCTGTATTCATTCCCGGATGGACTGAAAAGCCGGTACCGAGGCTTTGGTCCTGCCATAAAAAAAATCTGGAAAGCTGTAAAAAAAGGTGTGATAGAAATTTCCAAGGCGCTGTTCAAGGCGTGGATTGTCGTCATGCTGGTTGGCTATTTTGTACTGTTCATTGCGCTCGCGTTGTTTGCGATGATTGCCTCGATCGCGATGCAGCAGGGAGGTTCCGGAAGAAGCTCCCGCAGTGATTCCCGAGGCGGGGGAGGGCTGGGCGGTCTCTGGCTTACCGGCCGTCTTTTCGACAGCATCATCAGGATCTGGTTTTATTCCGAGCTCTTCAAAAGCCCGGAGACGCGTTTTAGGCAGGCACAAAGCAGAGCACAGCGGCGTCCGCTGCACAAAGCTGTTTTCTCCCACGTGTTTGGTGACGGCGATCCCAATCAAGGCTGGGCAGAAACCGAAAAAAAGGCGGTTGTCGCGTTTTTGCAAACCCACAAAGGCGTCATGACCATGCCGGAATTTATCGCAATAACCGGAAGAACCCCGCAGGATGCGGAAACTGCCATATCTTCCTATCTTCTGGAGTTTGAAGGAACGCCGGAAGTCACAGAAAATGGTGCTTTGTACTTTTCTTTTCCGAAACTTCTGACTCGAATTGGCACAACACCTGATATTTACGGCTCTTCCGCACCGCTGAAAAAGCTGAAAAGCTTTTCATCCAATACAAAAAAAGCCGACAACACCTTCCGCCTGATCAATCTGGCCAATGTGCTTTTTGGAGGATATTTTTTAGCTAACGCGATCTCGGTTGGTAACATGTTCTATATCAATACTGCCCGGGGCCTGGCCCTGCGAGGCGGTTTTCCCTTTCTCTATTCTGCGACCGGTTATCTTTTTGAAATGCTCGGTTCAGCGAATCCGGTTAATCTCATTTTCTGGGGACTTGGCATTACGCCGCTATTTTTCTCCATTTTGTTTTTCGCTGTCCCTATTCTCCGCTCAATTCGGCTGTCCCGGGAAAACGAGCAGATCAAGGCTGAAAACTTGCGAAAGATCATGGCAAATCGAATTCTTGTCCAGCCGCTGAATTTCGTTCCTGCGGTTATCGAGCCGATGGTACCGGAAGCCGCCCCCGCAAATCCGCGGACTGCCGAGCTTGTATCAAAAGAGCTGGCGGCTTGGGCTCAGGCTGAACCGATTGAAGGGACCTATCGATTCGACAGGATTTACGAAGTCCAGAAAGAAATCGAATCGATTCGTTCGCGCATCGATATCGACAGTCTGAAACCGGGCAAGACAATTTTCGACAGCCATGCGTGACATCATGAGCGAAGTAGTCTGAAAAAACTCATGAACACTGCTGATTCCGACAAAAAAACTGCTGCACTCAGAACATTTTCCCTTTCTCCAGCCGGCGTTTTTCTCTCCATCATCTCCGCCCTCTGTTTTTCAACGCTTGGAATTTTTGCAACCGCTTTATACAGCATGGGTTTTTCGGTTCAGCAGGCGCTTGCCTGGCGATTTACCTTTTCCTCCATCCTGCTCTGGGTATTCCTTGCTGCCCGGGTGGCTGCAAGAAACAAACAAGGAGAAAAAACCGCCAAGCCTGACACCGCTCGCCTTGCTCCCTTGCTGCTCCTCGCTTTTTTTGGCTTCGCGCCCCAAGCCGGGCTTTATTTCATAACCGTTAAAATGCTCGCTCCCGGCATTACCAGCCTTCTTCTGTATCTGTATCCATCCTTTGTCCTCTTGATTTCAGCTGTATTCCTGGGGAGAAAGCCGTCCAGAACCCAATTATTCGCCCTTCTTCTCAGCTTTTCAGGCTGTGCGCTCACTTTTTTTCAGCCAGGCAACTATCCAGTGCTTGGACTTGTTTTGGGAGTTGCCGTGGCGGTCGCTTACTCAGCCTATCTTGTTTGGGGAGAACTGGTCTTGCATCGATTTGACTCGATATTTGCAACTGCGGTTATCATGTCGGTGGCGACACTGGTGTATTGGGGCTGGGTGCTGTTGAGCGGTGATTCGGTCCGCGTGCCTGATTCGCCCATGGCCTGGCTTTCTGTCATCGGCATTGCGCTTTTTGCGACAGTGCTGCCCATTACCACGCTTTTTTCGGCTATGCGGAAAATCGGCGCGGCCAATGTTTCTCTTATCAGTACCATCGAGCCCGTTTCGACGGTTCTGCTGTCTCTGCTAGTTTTTCATGAGACGCTTACGCAAGGAAGAATCGTCGGCGGAGCGCTCATCCTCGCGGCGGTCATAGTCTTGCAGGAGAAATCGGGCAGCCCAAGAAACTGAGAGGTTTTTACTGTCCCGGTCGGGCGATATCCGCAAGAACCTTGATTTCTCCCAGATCGAATTCGCCAGGAATCAACGAGGGGAAATCATAGGCCGGAGAAATGAGAATTCCGCTCGCCAGGCAATTCAGAAAGACGCTTCTGTGTTCCAGCGCCGGATACACGGGAAAGAGCCACGGCCCTTTTCGGCTGAAAAGATTTTCAATAAAAGGATCAATCTTTGTCCAGAGCGCTTCCTGGTATTTTTCATGGAAAGCCGCGAGGCTTTGCAGGGATTTTACAGCCGCTCCCAGCTTGAAAGCTGCGACAGGCGCTTGCGGCGGCAGTTTACCGCAGGCTTGCAGCTCCTGGGATGCATCTTTGCTCAAAAGCAGGATACCGGGAGCGAGCGAACGGGCAAGCGGCAGTCGGGCTATCGCAAGCTTTTTGCTATTTTTTAAAAGCCCCGAATCCTGTCCATTATTCGGCAGAAACTCGGCGAACGGCATTTCGAGCGCTGTAAACGGCCCGGTATCATTCGAAACGACACCAAGCAATCCCGAGAGATTCCTGAAAACTTGCTCAGCTTCAGTCTCGTTATCAAAAACCAGAACCGAAGCGAATGCAGGCTTCCAGGCAAGTACCGCCCTTTCCAAGCGTTTTTGCCAAACCGAGGGGTAGGGAGCGGTCAGCGCCTTGTCCAGCAACGCCTTTGCCAGCCGTGCGGCTCCATCGGCCTTCCAGCCCATGACACCGCGGCCCTGATCCTGATAAAAATCCAAAAGCCTCCGACCGTTTTCGGTATATAGCCGCCAGCCGCGGGCGCGCCTGATAGCGGGAATCTGCGCTGTCAATTCGTTCATCCAGAAATCCTTTCCAGTTTTTTCGTGTATTTCGGGAAAAATTGGGCAACCTTGCCGGTTTCGAACTGAACAATCACAAGCGGGCCGGAGCTTTCCGTCATGCTGACCTTGATGATGACGCCCTGACCATATTCATCATGGTAGACATGACCGCCAGTCATCCACTCGGAACTGGCGGCCTTCTCTGCGGGAACAACGGTACCGCCTGCCGTATCGATTCGCCCAGAACCCGTGCCTGATGGTGCAGATGCTGCCGGTCTGGAACCCGCGGCAGCCATGCGGGAAGTAGTGCTGAATTGCCCCTGTGCCCCGCCTAATCTCGGCGACTGAGCCGCTATCGGCTGGACCGCGGTCTGCGGCCTGCGCCCCCAGATATCATAGAGCGAGCGGTCAAGTTCCATAAGGAATCGTGAAGGTGATGTTTCAAAAAGCCTGCCCCGCATCCTTCTCCAACGGCAGGCGGTCAGATAGAGAAGATCCTTTGCGCGCGTCATTGCCACATAGAAAAGCCGCCGCTGTTCTTCCAGATCCTCGCCCTCTTCATCATCGCGGGGGAAAAGCCCCTGTTCCATGCCTGTCACGATGACAACTGGAAATTCCAGCCCCTTGGTGTTGTGCATGGTGATGAGGGTAACCGCATCGGCTGCTGCTTCCTGATCGGCAGCCTGAAAGCTGCGGTCCAATTCAATTGTCTCTAGAAACTCGCGCAAGCCATCCTGAACCAGCGGATACAGCGATGCGGCATTGATGAGCTCGTCAAGATTGGAAAGCTTCTGAGTTCCCGCAATTTCATCCTGCGATTTGTGATATTCGATTAGACCGCTGGCTTTGATAATGTATTCGAGCAATTGCCCCAGGGATTGGCTGTCTTTGCTCTTTGCTTGTCTGCCGCCATCATAGATCGAATATGGCTCCCGCGCGGTTTCAGGTTCCTGCCCGATTCCTAGCATGGCAACGGAATTCGTTATGATATCAAGAAATCGAATCAGCCCTTCCTTGCCTTTTCCGCGCATTTCGTCTTTCATGCTTCGGCAGGCTTCGGTCAGAGAAAGGCCAAAGCGGAGGGCGTGCGAGCTAATTTTGTCGATACTGCTGTCGCCGATTCCCCGAGCGGGCTTGTTGACAATTCGTTTAAAAGCGATTTCATCGTGCGGGTTCTGAATCAGCGAGAGATAGGCCAGCACATCCCTTACTTCTTCACGATCATAGAATCTGAGCGCGCCAACCAGCTTATAGGGAATGTCCCGCCTGGGGAATTCTTTTTCAAAGGATAGCGACTGTGCGTTGGTCCGATACAGAATAGCGATGTCGGAATACCGGCCGCCAGCCTGATAGTGCTGTTTGATGATCCGGGCACAGAATTCAACTTCCTGTTCCTGATCGTCGAGGAGGGCTATCTGAGGCTTTCTCCCGCCCGGTTTTGTCGCCCGCAGGCTTTTGCCGAGTCTGCCTCGATTGTGGGAAACTGAATTGCCAGCAATATCCAAAATGGTCTGGCTCGAGCGGTAATTCTGTTCGATCCTGATTATTTCCGTATTGGGGAATACTTTGGAGAACGAGAGGATATTCTTGACTTCCGCTCCCCGGAATCGGTAAATCGACTGGTCATCATCGCCGACGACACACAGATAGGTTTCGGGTCCTGTCAGCCGCTGCAAAAGGATAAATTGCGCGACATTTGAATCCTGGTATTCGTCGACCAGAATCACCCGGAACCGCTGGCGGGTTCTGCGGGCTATGGCTTCATCCTGTTCAAGGATTTTTGCAGGCAGCTGGATAAGGTCGCCAAAATCGACATTGCCCGTTTTTCTCAGCCGTTCCTGGTACATCGCGAAAATCCGCCTGAAATCCTTTTCTTTAAAGAGATTGTCAAGGTTGGGGGAATCAGGGTCGAGGTAGTAATCTTTGGCGCGCGCGATGAGGCTGGCGAGATGATTGCATTCCTGCTTGCTCATCTGCGGCAGGATGGAGTGCAGCAGCTCGGCTGAATCGCTGTCGTCATATATGACGAAATCAGGCGACAGACCGACGAGGCTGGCATTTCTGCGCAGAAACCAAGCTCCGAAGGAGTGAAAGGTTCGGATTATGGCACGCGAACAGGCCGGTTCAAGCCGTGCTGCCCGGTCCCGCATTTCCTTCGCGGCCTTGTTGGTAAAGGTAACCGCAAGGATGGACTCTGGCAGTATCTGCCGCTCGCGCACCAAAAAAGCAATTTTAGCGGTGATAATTGTCGTTTTGCCGGTTCCAGCGCCGGCCAGAATAAGAAGCGGACTTCCATGGTGTTTGACCGCTTTTTGCTGTTCCGGATTCAATGTCGCCAGATAGGAGTTAAAGTCAAACATCAGGACTGCTCCGGGGGGAGCGGGGCCGCCTCTAAATCTACTCCATGGATTGCCTCAATGCGTGCTTTCACCAGACTGCCTGGCTCATGCCTGCCGTGGACCACGGTCAGCCCATCCACATCCGGCGCCTGCATCCATGCCCGTCCCAGGCTCAAAGCTTCGTTTTCAACAAGTTCCTCGATAACCACTTCCACCGTCTGTCCGATGAATCTGGCAAGCCGTTCTTCGGTAATGACCTGCTGGCGTTCCTCAATCTGCCTTTTCCTCGACTCCGCCAGCTTTTTAGGAACTCTGTTTTTATAGGAATATGCCGGCGTATCCTCTTCTCGGGAATAGGCGAAGACTCCGAGCCAGTCAAGTCTGGCCGCTTCCTGAAAGTCCCGCAGGATAGCGAAGTCCTCTTCGGATTCTCCAGGGAAGCCGGTCATGAAGGTCGATCGGATCATCACGTCAGGAAGCGAAGTCCTGATCCGTTCTATCAACTGCAGGTAGCGCTTGGCGGAGCCTTGTCGGTTCATCGATGCGAGGAGCTGCTCTGCGGCATGCTGGAAGGGTATGTCGAAGTAGGGCAGGATTCGCGGATTTTTATGCATGATGTCCAGCAGATCGAATGGAAAGTGGTCAGGATGGATATACAGAACGCGAATGCGGAAAGCATACGGCAGGCGCGCCATTTCTCGAAGCAGAGCAGGAAGGCTTGCGCTGTTCCCGGGCAAGTCCTTCCCATAGGATGCCAAATCCTGTCCGATAAGGTTGATTTCATGGATGCCGCGGTTTCCAAGGTCGGCGCATTCTTCAAGAATGTCCGCCATCGAGCGGGAACGCAGTTCTCCGCGGATCAGAGGAATTGCGCAGTAGCTGCAATGGTTTGAACAGCCTTCTGTGATTTTGACATGGGCTGTGCCGGGGAAATCGAACAGCCTGGTGCGGCGGAAGGCTTTTTCACCGATGGTTCGGGGCTGCGGGCTCGCAATAAGCGACCGTTCTCCCCGTACAACACGCTCGACAATTTCTGCAATTTTGGAAAGATCCGAATTTCCGAAAATTCCGTCGGCTTCTGCAAGGTCCTGCAGCAGCGCCTCAGGATATCGCTGGGAAAGACAGCCGGCCACAATGATCTTTTTCCCCGGCCAGTGGGTTTTCGCGTCGATGACGGCCGAAATGGATTCCTGCTTGGCGGATTCTATGAAGCCGCAAGTGTTGACGATGATGACTTCGGCATCCTGCGGACTGTCGCAATAGGAATAGCCTCCTGATTCAAGCCGGGCTGCAATCTCCTCGCCGTCCACCTGATTTTTCGCGCAGCCATGCTGGTCTATGAAAAATTTCACCATGGTTCCTTTATTCATAATTGGAAGCGACCAGCGCCCAGGATCCGTCCTGCTGAGCCCATGAGATTTTCTTGACAATTATCTCTCCAGGCAGCCCCAGCTCGTGGTCGTAGGTTTTTCCGCCGGTAGCCTGAATGGTCAGCTTGGCTGCCTGTGCGTTTGAAGCCCAGAGAATAAGCGCAGACGATACATTCACCGAAACGCTTTCGCCTTTCTGATAGTATTTTTCAACCCACTCTTTCCGGTCCGCTTCATATCTGAGCATGCAGTTGCCGCGGAAACTGATGGTTGCCATGAATGGGTAGGGGCCGCGAGGCGATTTGAAAATGATTGAATTGGCAGGCTGCTGGTTTTGCGGGGCTTCCGCCGTACTGGCCGGAATAGTGATTTCGTTGGTGTTGGCGGCTGCTTGCGGAACCGGGAGTTCTACCTTTACCAGAACACCATTTTTTGGTTTTCCCTTTTCAAAGTCATTCGCGGAAAGAATGGCTTCGGGGTAATTGTCAGTATTGAGATCGAAGGTAATGTTCCCGCCCAGCGAAACCTGCTTGGTACCTTGCGGTGTCTCGAAGACTGCGGAATCATTTATGGCTTGCAGTTTGACGCTTATAACGTCGGAACCGGTCTGGATAAGAAGGCTGTCACCCGGATAGATTCGTCTTTCGAAGGATGAGCCTTCAACACGGTATTCCTGCGACGCTTGCTGAGGCGTGGCAACGCCGCTGCTGCGGTTTCTGAGCAAAAAAGCAGCTCCGGCGGCGACGACTGCGAGAATGATGACTCCAGCGAGAATTCCCATTCCTGGCTTTGGTTCTGCGGCTGCAGGTTTGCTTCTGAACCCGCCTTTCTGCGCTTTTAGGGTGGGCATTCCGGGTATGGATTTATGTGTCAAGCCCGTTTCGGGATTTGGGGCTGGCGCTTGCGTGATGGGATCAGCGGCCGCGGCTTCTGTTTTCCCCGGCGCGATCTTTCTGGCCTTGGTTTTTTTTGCGGCTGGCTTCTCCCCAGCCGGAAAAGCCTGCTGGCTTGCTGCTCCTGCGCCTTTGCTGTGCGGCTTTTCTTCTTCAGGCAGCTCGCTGTCATGAGTCTCCGTTTCAGAAGATCCGGCCATTGATGGGGCCGCAGGTTCTTCCTGTTTTCTTTCAGCGAGGGAAGCTTCATCAGCGCGATACCGCGTTACAATCGCTTCGGGATCCAATCCGAGATACTCGGCATAATTGCGGATAAAGCCTACAACATAGGGTTCGCCGGGGAATCCGGTAAAATCATCAGTTTCAATTTTTTTCAAGAACCTGACGCTGATATTGGTTTCATCGGCGACTTTGTCGAGATTGATCCCCTTTTTCAGCCGGGTTTCCTGGATTATGGATCCGATTCGTGCCATGGGCTCCCCTATCTGATATTATTGAAACAGGAAATTGTTGTACACGTTCGCGCTTGCTGGCGCGTCATACAAAAACCTTGTTGCAGGAATCCCCTGATTCAGCTTGATCGAAGTAAAGTCGAAAGTAATCTTTTCATTAGCAACCGTCCAGCCTTCTATTCTGCGGATGAGCAGTGTGGCTGGAGAAATCGAAAGCCGAATGGTCTTAAAGCCTTCAGCAGCAGATTTTCTGGTAAGCATGAGGCGTTGAACCATTTCCTGCGAGCCTGAGTCAAGCGGAACCGGCTGAGGTGAGGATTCCCACGCAAGAGAATAGGTGCGCTTCATCATGGCCAGACCGTCGCGTGAAGCCAGTGCAGCAGCTCCGGCTCCGACGCTGTTCGCGCCGGTTTCCTGCTGGAGCACTGCCCTGTACTGGGGAATGTAGACAACGAGCCGCTGTCCGTCAAAGACAATCACCTGTTCCGCTGGCTGTGAAAAATCGATACGCAGAAGAGCAGGAGCCCTGAAGGACAGCTTTCCATTCATCGGCTGAGTTCCCGAGGATATCTGGATGGAAGCCTCATAGTCGTTGATCGTCGCATATTTGTCTGAGATCTTGTTGAAAAATTGCTCGGCGGTGACTATTTCCTGCGCAAACAATCCAAATGCGGCCAGCAGGAACGCCAGGCTCGCCAGAATAATCCTCTTTTTCATGTTTTCAGCTCCGTTCCAGCTGGAGTGTCATGGTTGTCGCGTCGGTTACCGCGGGCGGTCCAAAGAACTGGATGCTGCCGGGTATTCTGTAATCCGAAGACAATGCCCACTTTGCGCGCTGTTCCGCAAAGTGTTTGAAGGGCTTGCCGTCCAGCTCGACCAGGGCTTTTTTAATGACCGGCTTGTCCTTTCCGTGCCTTCGTTCGATATTCATCATGGAAACAAGCGGAATTCCGCCGGGGATCCATTCAGATGCCTGAGCGGTGAGATTTCGAATTGAGGCGATATAGCCCGAATAACCGTTGAGAGCAAGCAAGAATGCCGCATTGCCGAGCGAATAGCAATAATCGGCGTCAAAATTGGAGGGGAATGCACACCTTCCTTCATAGCCCATGAAGTGGGTCTGATAGTCGAACTTGCCGCTATAGCTGCCTTCTTTGGACAATGTAGCAAGGCGCTCCTTTACCATCATGACGAGGAGTTTTTCAGTTTCGATTCTGGAAACCTGCACATTGCCGTGAGGGTCGCGATCCCAGCAAAGCTGCGCTTGGATGTCTTCGGGCAGTGATGTAAAAAGCGCTGAGGCTTCAGTGTCGAGTTTTTTTGCGACGAATTTTCGCTGCTCGGCGACAGATGGCAGCTGCTTGAAAGCTTCATCTTCATGCGCCAGCAGATCATTGATAGAACTGATGAGCACCTTGAATTCGGGAATGAACTCGATAAGACCTTCAGGGATCAGCACAACGCCAAAGTTTTCGCCTTTTGCGGCTCTCGCGGTAACGGAGACGGCAATACTGTCGACAATCTGGGCGAGGCTCATCTTCCGGGCTTCCACTTCCTCAGAGATGAGGGCGATGTTCGGCCGCGTCTGGAAGGCGCATTCAAGAGCGATATGGGAAGCAGAGCGGCCCATGAGTTTGATAAAATGCCAATACTTTCTGCCTGAAGCTGCGTCCCGGCAGATATTGCCGATGAGTTCGGAGTATAGTTTGGTGGCAGTGTCGAAACCGAAGGAAGTTTCGACCCACTCATTTTTCAGATCGCCATCGATGGTCTTGGGGACGCCGACAACCGCGATAGGCGCTTTCCGGGAAGCAAAAAACTCGGCAAGCAAGGCAGCGTTCGTGTTTGAATCATCGCCGCCGACCACAACCAGGGCATCCAGCTTGTGGTTCGTTGCTGTCGCAAGCGCTTTTTCGAACTGCTCGGGCGTTTCAATCTTGGTTCTTCCCGAACCAATGATATCGAAACCGCCCGTATTGCGGTAAGAATCCATGAGTTCGGCGGTAATTTCGATTGATTTGTCATCGAGCAGCCCTGATGCGCCGCCCTTGAAGCCAATGAGCTTGGATCCCGGCGAATTCTTTTTGAGACCGTCGAAAAGCCCGGCAATGACATTGTGTCCGCCCGCAGCAGGACCGCCTGACAGCAGAACTCCGACGGCCATGGTTTTGCCCGCGAAAATATTTTCACCCTGCGCAAACTTGACAGCAGGCTTTCCATAGCTATGGCTGAAAATACCTTTGAGCGTATCGCGATCGACTTTTGGCTCGATTACTTCGGTCGGAATGGCTTTGATCGAAGCGGTCGGCAGGTTAAAGATTTCCGGCATTTTGGGAATATAAGCAAATCTGACATTATGAAGCGGGGAGCGTTCGTTCATTACTTGCAATCTCCTCTGGAATAATATAAACAATTCTACCCGTTTGAAGGTAAAATGAAAAGCCTTCAGGATGTCATTTTTTCTGCCGATACTATTGGGGATACCTATGATGAATGTCAAACGATCAATTCTGCTGTCGATACTGCTCTGCATAGTCACCGCTGGCATGGCCTTCGCGGCTGGTCCGGTTACCCATACCATGCAGAAAGGTGAGACCCTGTATTCGATAGCGAAAAAATACAACATCCCATACGAGTCACTTGCGGCCGCGAATGGCATCAGTGATCCGACCAAGCTGAAAATCGGAACTGTGCTGGTTATTCCTTCGGTGCATCTGGTATCCAAGGGCGAAACACTGTACGGCATAGCGCGGTTGTATTCCGTTTCGCTGGATGAGCTTCTGACCGCTAACAAGCTAGCTGCCAGTTATGTGCTCAAGCCGGGCGATATCCTCGTCATTCCAGGCGGTAAACCCGATACTGGAACTACTGTGACAACAGCGGCTGCACCTTCAACCACAGTTGCGCCGTCAACGACAACCACCAATGGCATCGCAACAACCGTGCCTCCAACCACGGTTGCACCATCAACGACAACCACTAAAAGCATTGGAACGACTGCGCCGGCAACCAGCAGTACTGTGCCGGCACCGGTTCCCATACCAGAACCCGTCAAAACCCAGGACAAGGTTGTTGATCCGAAAGCTGGCTGGCCAGCGCCCGGCAAGGTCATGTACCTTGACGGCAAACTGGAGGGCGTGATGATACGGGTCAAGCCGGGTGAAATCGCCAAGGCTATCGCCTCGGGGACCGTTGTTTCAGCGGGGCCTTCCAGAGGTTTCAATCAGGTTGTCTTTGTCCAGGCCAAGTCGGGGTATGTCTATGTCTATGGCGGCAATGAAACCCTCCTTGTAAAGACCGGTGATACGGTTAAAGCCGGAACTGAATTGGGAAAGATCGGCATCGACAGCAAAGATAATTCGCCAATCGCCTATTTCTTTGTTTTCAGGAACGGACAGCCGATAGATCCGGCGCTGGCCCCGAGGGAGTGATTTCGCTGAAAAATCGCAGCTGCCTGAGTCTGGCTCATGAAGTGCCAATGAAAAGCCCGGTTGTGCGCCGTCTCTAATGCAAAAAATTGCGCCTTTGCGAAATGTTATATTTACGTGAAACACTTTTTTATGTATATTCAAAACTGAAATTCGATTGAAAAGACAGTGTGGTTGATTTTTATATGTAAAGTCCAGGAAGGCGTGAATGGCAAAAAGGTCTGATCAGGACAGAAAAAACTTCCCTTTGAATCAGACATCCGACAGTAAAAATCATGATTCCGCCCAGCCCCAGCGCCACAAAACCCCAAAACGACATGCGATAGACAAAGATCCGCTCTCGCTATATCTTTATCAGATATCGAAATATCCGCTTTTAAATGCAGAAGGGGAGCAGCGGGTTGGGAAACAAGTCCACGACTGTCAGCAGGAATTGAAGGCGCTGAAGGCTCAGCGGGAAATAGAGCAGCAAAGCGGCGCTCAAAACACTGCCGCCCCAAATCCAGCCGAAGATACTTCGATTGATGAAGCAATCCGGCTGACCGAAGAAAATCTCAAAGCTGCAAAGCAGGAGATGATAACTTCAAATCTTCGGCTTGTTGTTTCCATCGCCAAAGCATATCAGCATCGAGGACTGAATCTGCTCGATTTAATCGATGAAGGAAATATTGGTTTGCTTGAAGCGGTTGAGCGTTATGACTATTCTCGCGGCTACCGTTTTTCAACCTACGCGACGTGGTGGATCAGACAGGCAATCATTAAAAGTTTGGCAGATCAAGGAAGAATCATTCGGATTCCCGTGCATATGCTCAATACGATCCGTAAATGCTTTTACGCTTCAAAACAGCTGACACAGGAGCTTGGACGGGCGCCTGAAATTTCCGAACTCGCCGAACGAGTGGAGATGACGGAAGAAAAAGTGCTGAAAGTCATTGAATTTTCACAGAATACAGCCAGTCTGGATTCTGCGATCGATGACGACAACAAGAGCAGCCTGTCCGATGTGATCAGCGATGAAGAAGGGCTTGATCCCTATTCAGAGGCTTTTTCCGTAACCATGAAAGAATTGCTGGATTGTGTCCTTGACGGGCTCAGCACGCGTGAGACAACCGTTCTCCGCCTGCGATTCGGACTATCCGGAGAAGATCCCCACACCCTGGAAGAAACCGGCAAGGTGCTTGGGATCACAAGGGAACGGGTACGGCAAATACAGGAACGGGCTATCGAGAAACTGCGCCAGAGGAAAGAACTCTCAGAATGCGAATAAAGAAAACGACCCAGAGGTGAGCCGATTTCAGACATTGGCTGCTAAGCAGAAGGCAGCGGAAGGAATCAATCCCCCGCTGCCCTGTTTTTATTGCAGCATTGCTGCTATTTCACTCAGCCCCTTCGCCACTGCGATATCGAAGGCTGTTTCGCCTGAAATATTGCGCTGGGTTTTGTCGATGCTAAGATCCAGCAGAATCTGCACAGCTTCCCGGCTCCCAGCTCTCACAGCATAGAAGAGAAAGCCTTCCTTTTTAATATCAGCCGCGTTCACACCGGCAGCCATGACAAAATCCTTCAGCGCTACTGAATCTGTGAGTACCAGCGAGATCGGAGTCTGCCCGCTGGAGTCTGGGGCGAAAGGATCGGCTTTGGCCGCGAGCAGCAAGCCGGCGGTCTGGAAATCCTTTTGCCGCAAGGCTGCATGGAGCGGGGTCCCTGCGAGCTTGTCTTTGCTGTTCGGATCCGCGCCGCCCGAAAGAGCCAGATTGAGCGTGTCGAGCGAAGCGCGTGCTTCAACCAGAATCCTCAAAGGTGTTTTGCCTTCAGAATCGGCTCTGTCTTTCGTTGGTCCCGAGAGGAGTTCCCGCATAACCGAAGGGCCCTTTTTCATAGCAGCGAGAAGCGGAGAGTCATTGGAGGCGTTTTTTGCGAGGACGTCTGCGTTTGCTTTTACAAGAACACCGATAAGGGCAAGATTGCTGGTTTCCACACCGTAATACAGCGGTGTGGATCCCGAATAATCCCGTGCGTCCACAATGGCGCCGGCAGTCAGGAGGACGCGGGCAATATCAGCCTGAGCTTCGCGCGCTGCCACTGAGAGTGCGGTCTGTCCGCGGTTATCCCTGTTTTCAAGCCCTGAGCCCTTTCCGAGGAGGAATTGCGTTATTGCCAGGTTGTGTTTTCGAACTGCCTGATGCAGAACGGATTCTCCCGAGAAATTCCGTGCGTTCAAATCTGCGCCCGAAGCTATCAAAAGCTGCATGCAGGAAAGAGAATCCGCAAGCACGGAAGCCTGGAGCGGAGTGTCTCCATTGTTATCGCGGGCTTCCATATCGGCTTTGTCGTTTATGAGATAGCGCAGTGCATCTGCGGCATTCGACTTGGCAGCGACATGGAGCAAAGTTTCTTTGGTCGTGTTCACCGCGGCCATGTCCGAACCTCTGCCCTTGAGATAAGCCAGCCCCTTGTCCA
>CAZZJJ010000019.1:0-14819 GCA_964654405.1 uncultured Treponemataceae bacterium | reverse complement strand
ATTCATGCTTCATACCTTCCTTTTTCAAATGCCGCAAGAACTGCGGAGACATCGCAATGGGCGTGCACCATATCCCTGCCGCACCGCGCGTACATTGCCAGACGCTCGTCAAGCGGCAAGCTTCCATAGCGATTCAAGGTCGAAAAGAGTCCGGCTGAGGACTCGATGCCGGCAAGCGCCTCATGCGCCACCAGTGCCCAGGTAGCCGTATTAAGATGCGAATATTCAGGCAGCCTGAGTTCAGGGCAATTGAACGATTGCCGAGGCTGATTGATATCGACGCCTGAAATTTCCATAAAGCCATAGTGTGCGCACATCTCTCTGACCCGCGCCAGCTGAGCCTGTGAGTTTCGCGGCGGCATATAGGTTATCGCAGGAAATCCAATCTGCTTCAGCACATCAAAAAGCTCCGGCAGAAAATCATCTTCAAATTTTTCTGCCTTCTTGTCACCCGTCGGCGACTCATGCACATCCCCCAGATAGGCATAGGCTGGAATTGCGCCAATTTCAAGCGCGAATTCCACCGCCTCGCGGGCTGTCACGCACTCGTCAGATGGCTGAATGAAAATCGATGGCAGAAATTCGGCTTTGAGCGCCCCGAGCAGGTCGTATTCGAGATAGGTATTATCCTTGTCGGCAAGGCGCTCGCGGGTTTTAGCATCGAGCTGAAGATTCAGCTTCTTTTGCAGATTCAGAACGAATTCAGAGCCTATTCCGAAGGTTTCAATCAGCGCCTTGCTGCAGGCAGCCAGCAAATGCCGTTCTGTTATGCTTCCGCCCCGATCATAGCAGGAAATGCCCCGCACATCGCGGTCAAAATCGATGCCGGCTGCACCTGCCGCAGCGAGCGCCGAGTTTGCAGCCTCCGTCATTTTCCGCGTCCGCTCAAGCCTGCGCTCGCGGATTGGTTTGAGAAAAGCCCGAACCCTGTCCCGAGCCGGTGCCGGCACGCCCTGCACCGTCATATAGAGGATTCCAGCGGAATCGGGATTATTCAGCTTCCGCAAGGCAAGATCACCCCAGGTTTCGCCCAGGAAAACCCGTATTTCAAAGCCCGTCACCGACCCCAAGCCCAAGAGCTGGCAGGCTTCTGTCATTTCTGCCGCGGCCTCCAGCGAGTCATGGTCCACCGAACCGGCAACCGTCAGGCCAGCCTGACGCGCCCGGTATGCCGCTGCTGTTGGAGTATAGGGGCTGAAACTGTAGCAGGTGTGGATATGGTTGTTGGATTCTTCAGCTTCAGCCGGCCCGGCCGCTCCCGCAAGCGGGGCAAGCTTTTCAGCCCTGATTTTTGCCTTGAGCGCTTCCAGCCGCATTTCTGGCGGTATCAAACGATCGTTCAGACTATCCATGACTGTTTTCACACTCCCAGACGAGCCCGTCGGAGCAATTCGCCTTCAGTCTGCACTGTCGATACGACATGACCTGCAAGCGGTACAATTCTTTCATGGATTGTATCAAGAATCCACGCTTTCTGTGGAAAGTACAAGCTTTCCATTTCGGCAGCCGGCGTAATCCAGTTGCGGGAGCCGACAACGGCGACCGGTGCATCGAGATGATCAAAGGCGAGCGTCTGCACATGCGACGCCACCGTGTGGAGGAAATTGGCACGTTCCACCGCGTCCGAAGCGAGCATCAGACGGCCGGTTTTTCGAACTGAGTCCAGCAAGACATCATAGTCCAGCGGTGCGACAAATCGAAGATCGATGACTTCAGCCGACAGGCCGTAGCGCGCTTCAAGTTCTTGCGCTGCGTCCATCGCCCGGTACAGGGTCGCTCCCAGCGTCGCGATAGTCAGGTCAGTCCCCTTTCTCCGTATTGCGGGCTGCCCTTCCGGCACTTCATAATACCCCTCAGGCACGCCGCCGGGTTTAAACTGCTCGCCAATATCGTACAGAAGCTGGCTTTCCAGGAAAATGACCGGATCGGTGCCGCGAAGCGCCAGGTTGAGCATCCCCTTGGCATCGTAGGGGGTGGCGGGGAAATACACTTTCAGACCGGGAATATGGGCAGCCAGCGCCGACCAGTCCTGGCTGTGCTGGGCGCCATACTTGTTTCCAACGGAAACCCGCACGACCAGCGGCATTTTCAGAAGACCGGCGGACATGGACTGCCACTTGGACGCCTGATTGAAAATTTCATCGCCCGCGCGGCCGAGGAAGTCGCAATACATCAGTTCGACCACCGCCCTGCCGCCGGACAGCGCGTATCCGACACCCGCGCCGACAATCGCTCCCTCAGAAATGGAGCTGTTGAAAAGCCTCGGATAGGGAAGCGCTTCGGTCAGGCCGCGATAGACGGCAAAAGCCCCGCCCCAATCCCGGTTTTCTTCCCCCCATGCCGCCATGGTCGGATCCGTGGCAAAGCCATGGAGCATGGCTTCGAACAGGCCATCCCGGAACTGGTACATCTTATTCTTGGAAACCGGCTTGCCCTCGGCATCAAAAGCTTTCCTGATTTTTCCTGCTATTGATTTTACCCGCGGATTATCCGCGAGTGTTCCGACAATTTCGGGCTGGCGCGAATCCAGTGCTTCGGCCTTCCCGTTGGAATACATGACCGACTCGATAAACTGCCCGGTCACGCGGGGGCATTCGGCTTCGTTGGTGGCCAGCTTCAGCACCTTGACCAGACGCTCATCCAGTTCGGCCCGCATTGCTTCAAAATCCTGCCGGCCCAGGACCCTGTTTTCTTCCAGATACCGCGCAAAGTCCTCAATCGGATCGGCTTTCTGCCATAGTTCGATTTCTTCCTTGGTGCGATAACTTGAGGCATCTGAGGGCGAGTGGCCGGAAATCCGGTAGGTGACCGTGTCGAGCAGAACCGGACCTCGGCCTTCCAGCAGAATTTTCTTCTTTCGGCTGACCGCGTCTGCCACTGCCAACGGGTCATAGCCATCGACACGCTCAGCATGCATGGCTTCTTCATTGACGCCGGCCCCGACGCGGGCAAGGACACCGTAGCCCATGGTCTCGCCGGCTGTCTGACCGCCCATGCCGTAAAAGTTGTTAAAAAAATTGAACAAAATCGGCGGAGCTCCGCCCGCCGACTCCGGCCACAAAGTTCGATATTGATCCATCGAGGCCAGCATCATCGCTTCCCACACAGGGCCGCAGCCCATTGCGGCATCACCGATGTTGGAAATGACGATTCCCGGTTTTCTATTGATTCGCTTGAAAAGCGCCGCTCCGGTCGCGATATCGGCCGAACCGCCGACTATCGCGTTATTCGGCATCGAGCCGAAGGGAGTGAAAAAAGCGTGCATCGAGCCGCCCAATCCCCGGTTGAAGCCTGCCTTGCGCGCAAAAATCTCGGCGAGCGTTCCAAACAAAATAAAATTCTCGGCAAGCTCCGCCGTGTCGCGATACCCAGCTTTTTCAGCATAGGACAGGGTTTCTCCGTCGAGGAAGCCGCGCATGATGGCTTCCAGGCTGGCCTGCGGGAGTTTTCTCGCCGCGGAAAAGCATTTTGCTAAAATTTCGCCGTGACTTCGATGCGAGCCAAAAATGAAATCCTCAGGGTCCAGCGCCGCAGCCTGGCCGACAACCGCCGCCTCCTGGCCAATGGACAGGTGCGCCGGTCCCTTATGATTGTATTCAACGCCGTTCCAGGCGCCTGTTGTCTTGATTGAATTCAGCATCGATTCGAATTCGCGGATTGCCAGCATATCATGGAGCATGGCTTTAAGGCCGTCTTCGCCAAAAATCCTAGCTTCTTGGGCAAAATTACGCTGATATTGATTCAGCGGAATCGATTTGATTTCCAGAATTCCGCGTTTCCGCACATCCTGAGGATTTACTACAAGTGATTTCGGCATTTCTTTCCTCCTGCCTTGTTACGCGATATCAAAAATCCAGGCGGCTTCACGAATCCCTTCCGATACCGTGGGGTGCGGGAATACCAACTGGCGGAGATCTTCAATCGTCATTTCTTGTTCCAGCAGGATCGAAGCTCCCCAAATCATTTCGGACGCATACGAGCCGACCACATGCACACCGAGAAGCCGGTGTGTTGCCGGATCAGCGAGCAGTTTCACCGTCCCAGGCGCCGCAAAGCCATTTTCCGCGGCAAAACGCCCCGCCGTTTTGAGCGGTACGCTGACCGACAGAGCATGTAACCCCCTGCGTTCGGCTTCCTGGCTTGTCAGCCCGATGCCCGCCGCTTCCGGAATCGAATACACCGCCCAGGGCACACAATCCCAGCGCATACGTTCGCCGCGCCTGACAGCCTGCTCGCCGTCTGCAATATTCACGGCAGCAATCTCAGCCATTCGATAGGCCGAATGCGCCAGCAGGCTCCTGCCGGTCACATCGCCCACAGCCCAGACATGGGGCAGATTGGTTCGCATCCGGTCATCCACCGCAACCCCTTTTTGTGAAACATCCAAGCCGGCTTCACGGGCTCCCCAGCCTTCAATCACTGGCTTCCTGCCCACCGCCATCAGCACATAATCGGAAACACTCGCGGCAAGCTCGCCATCCTTCTTCCGATAAAAGACGGTTCCCCCCTCGATTTTCTCAACTGTGCACCCCAGGTTGAACCGCACCGACTTCAGCGCCTTTCTCAATACCGGCGCAGTCTCCCGATCCATGAACGGCACAATTTCATCCAGCATCTCCACCACTTCAACCTGACTGCCGAGCGCCGAAAAGAGGCTCGCAAACTCGATACCTATAACGCCGCCCCCGATCACGCAAAGCCGTTCGGGAACCGCCTCGATTCCCAGAAGGCCCGTTGAGTCGAGCACCTGGGGATTGCCCTGACTGCCCGGAATTGGCGGCATGACCGGAACCGAGCCTGTTGCGATGATAATGTCCTCCGCGCTCAGGATCCGGCCATCGACTTCTACCGCGCGCCCGCTTGCCGCAAGCTTCGCTGCGCCATGCACAACCTCTACCCCCAGCTTCTTTTCAGCAAACGCAATGCCGTTCCTGAGTTTTTCAACAACCTCCTGCTTCCAGGCCTGCATCTTCTGCCAGTCACAGCGCACCGATTCGACATGGATCCCGAACCGATCGCCATCCAGCGCGTTATGATAGTGCTTGGCTGAATTCAGCAGGGTCTTGGTCGGAATACAGCCGATATTGAGACAAGTTCCGCCTAGAAATTCCTTTTCCGCCAGGAGGACTTTTTTCCCATGATGGGCAAGGCGCTCCGCAGCAAGATAGCCGCCGGGCCCCCCGCCGATGACAATGACATTGTAATCGCTCATTCGCGCCGCTCCTTTAGTCCTTCAACCCTTCGGCTAGCAGGTATAGGTCGAATTCAGCCAGCACTGCCGACAGGTCTTTCAAAAAGCGAGCTCCATCCGCTCCGTCCACAATCCGGTGATCGATGGTCAGTGAAAGCCCGATTCTCATTTCAGAACCATTCCCTTCAGCCTTGGGCCGCGGCACGATTGAACACAGCCCAAGAATCGCCGTTTCAGGCTCATTCAGAATCGGGGTAAAGCTTTCAATGCCAAAGGCACCCAGATTGGTCAGGGTAAAGGTCGAACCCGACAGAAGGTCGGGTGAAATGGTTCCTTCCACGCAGGCTTTGGCCAGCTGTTTTGACTGCGACGAAATTTCTTTCAGCGAAAGGCTGTCCGCGTTTCTGATGACAGGCACCATGAGGCCGCGCGGCGTATCCACCGCAAGACCCAGCTGCACATGCCTGAATTTTCTGACTATCCCCGGCAAAGCGTGGGCGTTGAGCGCTGGATGCCTGGGAAGAACCCGGGAAAGCGCAAAGGCGACCATGTCGCCGATCGTAAGGCCGGAGAGTCCCAGGCTCGGCGCTGATTGCTTGAATCGTGCGCGAAGTGCCAGAAGCTGGTCGGCATTCGCACTGGAATTGAGGGTAAGCTGTGCGCTGGATTGGATCGAATGCAGCATCCGGTCCGAAATGATTTTCCGAATTCCCTTGATAGGTTCGTCAGTATAATCAGCCTGCCCGGCAGCGCCGGCACCTGATTCCCGCATCTTTTCAGCCAGACGCGCCACATCTGACGCAAGAAGTCTGCCGCCCAATCCACTGCCTGATTCGCCGCTGAGGGCCGCTCCAATTTCTGGATTGCCGCGTCCCGCCGCGCCCCGCGCGGCCGAGCTGAAACCAGGAGCATTCTGAAGCACGGCGCTGACATCCCGTTCCAGAATCCTTCCATGCGGCCCGCTTCCCGCAATGCCATCGAGGCTGATCATTCCCTTCTCGGCGAGTTTCCGCGCCCGCGGACTGGCAGCAACCATGCCAGCAGGATTGTTCGCTGCGGCAGATTCTGTCGGAGATGCCGAAGCACGATTTTGAGCTTCAGGCTCTTGATTGTACGCCGCTTTGACACTATCCCCCGCTGAAGCCGCCGCACCGGCAGCTGCTTCATACTGTTCCCCCGGCTCCCCGATAACCGCAATCGGCGCTAGGACCGGCACATCATCACCCTCAGCGTGCAAACGCTTGAGCAGCACGCCGCTCGCTCCCGCCGGAACATCCATGGTCGCCTTATCCGTTTCAATTTCGCACAAAACATCGTCCTGCGCGATTCGCTGGCCTTCTTCAAAATGCCACTTCACAATGATGCTCGATTCGACCGTATTGCCGAGTTTGGGCATTACAACACTATGCGCCATTACAGACCCTCCTATGCCAACCTGAAACGAATCGACTGCTCCGACATCCGCTGCCTTGCCGCTGGATCGAGCCGCTCATCGGTAATGATTCCATCGACTTCAGACAAGGGCAAAACGCTCACAAAGCCCGTCTTGCCATATTTGGACGAGTCAGCCACAAGCCAGGTCTCGTCCGCCTGGTTCCGCATCGCTTTGACAATTTCCGCGCCTTCCACCAGCTGCGTCGTCATGCCCCGCTCCAGACTGAAACCATCCGTCCCTACAAACGCGAGCCTGACATTGAAATCCGCAATCGCCCGCAGCGCCACCGGCCCGACCAGCGATTCCGTCTCTTTCCGGAAAATCCCGCCGGTCAGAATGATATTAAGCGCCGGATTCAGCCGTGCATATGAAAAAACCAAGGTGGAATTGGTGACAATCTGAACCCCGCGCCGCCCGGTCAGATACCGTACAATCAAGGCTGTCGTCGTGCCCGCCTCGATCATGATCCGGTCGCCATCCTGGACAGCTTCCGCCGCCGCCCGTGCAATTCGATTTTTTTCTTCCATATTGAGGCGCTGGCGTTCCAGAATGTCCTTATGAAACGATGGATAGGCGCCGCCCCTCGTCCGGTAGATAAAACCCTTTTCTTCAAGGCTTTTCAAATCAGATCGAATTGTCACTTCCGAGACACCGAGGGTCTTTGACAGCGCGGACACAGCCAGAGTTCCTTCCCGCGCGAGCATGTCCAGAATAAGAGATTCTCGTTCGGTCAGCTCAAGATTCAATGCCGCCTCCATCAATTCGAATTGCAATCGTCACGCGGCCTTGTGGACTGGCCGGTTCGATTCTATTTCGAATTACTTTCGAAAAACCTTCGAAATACTTTCGATTAGTTTAAGTATAGGCAAATCCAAGATGGCTTGCAAGTGCAAAAATCTAAAAAAGCATATATCCAGCGCAGAAAATCTGTCTTATACTCTTGGGTATGACGAAAAAAACCCTGATTGTCTGGGGTGCCGTGCTTAGTCTGTGTCTCATCATTTTTTTCGGCATTCACTATGCATACCGACTGCCTGAGGGAGCAGCGCAGGTTCAAACCGGACAGGTAGTTACCATGCCCTCCGGAAAAACAATCGACGTCTCTGGCGAATGGTACATTGGCGGCATTAAAACCCCTGACTTTCAGCCAGGAGTCTATTCGGTCAGGATGAATGTGCCGCTTTCAGAGCCTCACGTGGGTGCAGAAAGCCGGGAGGATTACATCCTGGTGTTTCCTTCGGTCGATGGCAACGCGCTCAGGGTTTTCTTCAACGGGCACTATATCGGCAGCCAAGGTGATATTGCGCAGGGAAATTCCAACATCTGGTATGCAGCCAAATTCTTCACAGTTCCTGCGGCAATCGTGTCCGCGGAAAACACCATTGCCGCGGAAATCAGAGGAGTCTATGAAGCGGGAATTTCTCGGCTGCCCTACCTTATCCAGAAATCAAAAAGCCCGTACTCTCTCTCGTGGCTCTCTTTTTCTACCCGCGGGCTGGTTGTTATCCTTGCCGGCGCGATTATAATTCTGGGCTTCATTTTGATTTTCATGGGCTTCGGCATGTACCCGCAAAACAATTCGCGGCTGATCCTGGGCATCGCTTGTTTTCTGACCGCGCTCTTTCTCACCGATTTCATGAATCTGGAATATCTTCCAGTGTCCTTGCTTGCCTTCAAGAAAATGGTTGTGATCGCGCGGCATCTCGCAGCTATCACATTTTTCATTGGCTTTTTAAAACTGCTTGAACACCCCTCAGACATTTTCATCAGAATTTTTGTCGTGATTCAGATTGCCTGCTCTGCAATCCTGCTCTATCCGTCTGAAGTCCATTTGCTAAAACAGTTTTACACCGTAACCTATCTGACCATACTGCCTTTGCCGCTTTACTTGCTGTATTTTTTATTCCACAAGCGCTTGCAAAAAAAGGAATATTCCATACTTCTGGCTGGTGTTATTTTCGCAATGCTGACCGCGATTCGCGATGTCGCCATTCCCCTCATCAATCCCGGAGCCCTCTATTTTTCCCATTTTGGTTTCATGATTCTCATCATTTCGGCTGCCTGGTTTATTGTGAACGATGATATCCAGCACTTCCGCCTCCTCATCCAGGAAAAGACCAGATCTGAACAATACCGGCATGAGAGCCTTCATGACCCGCTCACGGGTGCCTATAATCGCTCAATGCTGGAACAGGCGCAACGCGATTTACCTTCCGATTTTTCACTCATCCTGATAGACATCGACAACCTGAAAGAAATCAACGATAGTTATGGGCATCTAGCGGGGGATTACGCGCTCCGCAATCTTGTTTCCCGGACACAGAACCTGATCCGGCATGACGATCTGATCATCAGATATGGCGGCGACGAATTTCTTGTCATCCTTCCGCACTGTCCTTCTGAGAGGCTTGCATCGATTGTGGAGAATTTCGACGCTGAGTTTTCGCGGTCAGAGGTAGCTTTGCAGGATGGACAGATATTCACCTATTCAGTCAGTCTTGGCAGTATGTGCGTCATGTCATCCAACAGATCCTGCTCAGACAGTTTTGAAGACGCGCTTGTCCGCGCCGATGAAAAAATGTACGAGAACAAACGCCTTAAAAAAAGCAACTCCAGGATAGCGCGGGATCAGGCGTGATAAAGTTCCTGCTTTATGAATTTCCTGTACTGGCTTCCAACTTCCATCAACTGCCGCACTTCCAGCTTCATCGATTCGGTAAATTTTCCGGCATCTGCCCGTCGTGATATGAGATTGAAGGGAATGCCTTCCATTTGCAGTGCATACATGGCGTTGACAGGATACAGCTGATATTCAATCACCGAAGCGAGCCCGATAAAGTTCTGCAGTTTCTCGGCAAGCTCCGGATCCGCTTCCCAGTTTTTGCAGAGCCACACATATAAATCGGCATGAAAGTTCGTCATGATGCCCGAATACCCTGCCGCACCAGCCCGCAGAGAATCAAGCAAGGTCGCTGCATTGGCGTTGAACAGCTTGAACCCGGAACCTGCAGCTGCCGCTACCTTCGCGCGTATATCAGCCATTCGGCAGCTGGTGTCTTTCAGAAAACCGAAGCGGCCAGTCGCGACAAGATGACTGATGAGGTCGGCATTCAGAAGCCGCTTGTACGGAGCGGGGCATTCATAAAAACCAAGCAGAACATCCCGGTCAAAATTTTTCAGAAAGATATCCAGATTCTTTTTAAAGACATCATCGCTCTCATGCTTGCGCGCAAAGCGATTCGTTACCAGGATAACCGCGTCCGCGCCGGTATCAGCCATCATTTTGGCTTCATCGATCTGATCGGCCAGCGTGTCAGAAACATGCCCTGATGCGATGACCGGCACCCGCCCATCAGCAAATCTGATGCAGGCTTTTGCCAGCTCAAGCCGCTCGCGCAGGCTCAAATGAAACATCTCGCTGGATTGGCAAACCGCGAACAGTCCGGCAACACCCTTCTCGATATACCAGTCGATCAATTTTTCCAGCGTTTCATAGGCAATAGTTCCATCCGCGTTATACGGCGTAATCATGGTCGGCCATACGCCATTCTGAATATTTTTCATCCTTTTCTCCTGGATTTCCATCTCGGAAATCGCTTATTTGAATCCCGCAAGCCTGGGAATAAACAGCACAAAGTCAGGAATATACGTTATTAGAAAGAGAACGACAACGATAACGGCAATCATCGGCAGAATTTCCTTGATCACCTTTTTAAGCGGCGTTCCTGATATACCTGCAACAACAAAGAGCAGCATTCCGTACGGCGGCGTCGACAGACCGATCATCATGTTCAGGACAATGACAACACCGAAATGCACCAGATTGATTCCCAGCGCATTGATGAGCGGAATCACGATGGGGATAAAGACAAGCGTAATCGCCATGGTGTCGATGAACATGCCGAGAATCAGGAACAGAACATTGATGAGCAGCAGCATGATGTATTTATTATTGGTCATGCCCAGCAGCAGCGAAGCTACGAGATTCGGGATCTTTTCAATCGTCACAATGTAGGAAAACGCATAGGCACACCCCACCAGCAGAGAGAGCGTCCCTGTCGTCTTCACCGTATTGATCAGCACATTCTTGAAATCGTTCCATTTGAATGCGCGATAGAAAAATATGGAAACCAGCAGCGCGTAAAACGCGGCGAGCGCGCCAGCTTCAGTCGGCGTTACAATACCGCTGTAGATTCCCCCCAGCAGGACTACGACCGAAAACAAAGCGGGGATGGATTTCAATGTCAGCACAATAAATTCGCGGAACGGCAGTTTGTTGCCTTCAGGATAATTCCGCTTTCGCGCGATCACCGCAGTATACAGCATCAGCGCAGCGCCTATCAGAAGCCCTGGAATGATTCCTCCTAAAAAAAGGGAGCCGATTGAAGCGCCCGACAGCATGGCATAGAAAATCATCGGTATGCTTGGAGGTATTATCGGGCCGATGGTCGCCGAAGCCGCAGTAATGGCGCAGGTGTAGCCATCATCATAGCCGTTTTCTTTCATGGCCTTTATTTCCATGCTTCCAAGCCCCGACGCGTCAGCCAGCGCGGATCCGGTCATGCCGGAAAAAATGATGGAAGCAATAACATTGACATGCCCGAGCGCGCCTTTCTTTTTGCCGACTAACGCGTTGGCAAACGAAAAAATCATGCTGGTCACTTTTCCTGAATTCATGATTTCGGCCATGAAAACAAAGAGCGGAACCGCTATCAGAATAAAGCTCGAATTCATATTGGTGAGAAACTGCGTCGCAACCATATCGAGAGAAGCAGCCGGGTGCTTCGAAATCGCGAAATAGAAAACACTCGAAACCATCATGCCGATGCCAATCGGCATGCGCAGCAAAAATACCGCGATGAAGGTCAGAAAAAATACTATCAAAGCCACATTCATTGTTCCCCTCCACCCGCCGGTTTTTTCAAATCTTTAACAATATCGATAACCACCCGCACGATCATGTCGGTCAGAAATATCATGAAGGGGAAATATGCCCAGTTCATCGGTATGCGAAGCGCGTCGGATTTTTTGTACGCCATAAACTGCACATATTCCCAGGATGGGACATAGACAATAATGAGCGCAGCGGCCATCAACAAATTCCCCGCGAGCCTCATCCAGCGCTGGGTTTCGGGCTTTGCGGAATCATATACCATGGAAAAAGCCACGTGGGAATTTGTGCGTTTGGCATACAAACCTCCCAGCAGGGCTGTCCAGACAAAGCACATGAGGCTCAGCTCTTCAGGCCATATCAGCGGCTTGAAAAAATATCGTGCCACAATCTGCGTCATAAAGGAAACAAAAAGAACCACAAATGTCGCAATCGGAATATACAGCTCAATCAGATTGACAAAAAACATCCCCGCTTTTTTCAGGGACGATTGTTCCCGCATGGCAACCTCCGGAAAAAAATCGGTGCGGGCTGAAACAAGCCCGCACCATCATTGCAATTGCTTTACTTATTTTATCTTCTGGATTTCATCATAAAGATCGAGATCCCATGCTTTTGAGATATCCTTGCTCTCAGTCAGGTAAGAGTTCTTGGCATAGGCAGCGAAAGCCGCACGGTCAGGATTCTCAATGACAACAATTCCTTCAGAACGGAAGAAGTCAAGAATATTCTTCTCGTTGTCAAGATTCGTTTTGTCGCAAAATTCCCGGGCTTTGTTGGCGGCGGCGAGCACCCATCCCTGCTGTTCTTTTGTCAGGCTCTTCCACTTCTTTTCATTCATTGAAGGCCAGGTTGAATCAACCACATGGTTGGTCAGAACAATGTATTTTGTCACTTCATAGAATTTTGCGTTCTTGTCGGTAGGAAGGGGATTGTCCTGCCCGTCAACAGCGCCGGTCTTCAGGCCCATGTACACTTCGTTGAAAGCCATCGGCGTGGGATTCGCGCCGAGCGCCTTGCCCATGGCAATCCAGGTCGGGCTGTTGGGAACCCTGAGTTTGACGTTTTTCATCTGCTCTGGCTTGGTGACGGGTCCAACTTTCGCGGTGAGATTGAGCTGGCGGGTTCCAAGATAGTAGGCAGTCAGCGGCCTGATTCCTGTCTTTGCCGCGACTTCTTCAAAAATCTTCTGGCCTATCGGTCCGTTGAAGGTTTTTGTCATCTGGTCATAGCTCTGGAACGTATAGGCAGCTCCAAACATTGAAAGGTAGGGGATGAATTCAGCGAGCCACTGCGCTGAAGTGTAGACCATATCTACCGTTCCCTTCCGGATCGCATCCTGCTCGGCCTGCTGCGTAAAGAGCTGGCCCGAGTGATACACATCCACATGAATCTGTCCGCCTGAAAGTTTTTCAACCTCATCCTTGAAGACGAACATTGCCTGCGTGTGCGCGTCTCCGGGTACGCTTACCGAGGTAAATACCAGATTGACCTTGTTCTGCGCAAACACGGCTGGCGTCGCGATCATCAATACCGCGAGCACGAGCAAAAAGAATTTTTTCATACCTGCCTCCCATACAATATTTCTGGCCGGCCATACGCCGGCAAACAGTTCAAAACTTGGCCGCGGCTGCTTAAATAGTTGCAGTATCAGCGCCGCATTGACTGCGGTTCGCCCCGCCAGCCCAGCCGCCTGCTGATTTCCAGCCCGGCTGCGACAACCTCAAGCGCCATCTCCAGAATCCGCTCCATCGTATTCCGCTCTGCAGGCCCGGACAGACTCAATGCGGCAAAAACACTCCCCTGGCTGTTGAAAATCGGCGCACCGACACACCGCAGATGCTCCTCATGCTCCATATTGTCGATGGCAAAGCCCTGCTTTCTAATGGTGTCAACTTCCGCCGCCAGCCGTTCCGGACTCGCAATTGTTGCCGCGGTAAATACCGGCAACCCCTTTTCCGCCACGATTTTTCGGATCTCGTCGTCGGGGAGAAAAGCGAGGATGGCCTTCCCTACCGAAGTGCAGTGCAGCGGCGCTCTGACACCGATGACCGAATACGTCCGCAGTCGCCGCCGCGACTCGATGCAGTCGATATAGAGCACTTCATAGTTATCCAGCACGGTCAGATGCACCGTTTCATCGAATTTCACGTTGAGTCCCTGCAGAAACGGCGCGGCTATGCGGCAAATATCAAGGCCCGTTTGCGCGCAATTACCCAATTCTATGAGTTTTACTCCCAGACTGTATTTTCCGGTTTGCATATTTTTTTCAACGATTTTTTCACTGACCAAGGTTTCGAGAATTGAGTAGACACTGCTTTTCGGCAAGCCCAGGTTTCTTGCAAGATCAGATACCCCCTGCGGCTGGCTCTCACTCAGCGCATCAAGAATCTGCAATGCTTTTGCGACGGTGTTGACCATCGGCTGACTCCATTACCTGCTGTTTTAATGTTATATCGTTCATATATATGAACATCGTTCCAGTATATAAACATTGTCGTTCAGCTTTTACGATTTGTCAAGGACGATTTTATAAGCAGCCCAATAAAGCTTTCGCTCAAGCCCGAATTAAAAAAAAGCCGCGGCGCAAAGGCCGCGGCTTTTAAGCCTAAGCTTCAGGTGCATGAATAAATCAGAGGCACAAGCGGATTATTCCGGCTTGTGGTACAGGAAGCAGGCTACCTGGTGGCCTTCCTCGGTTGTCTTGAGCTGGGGCCTGCAGGTTTTGCAGACATCCATGCGTTTCTGGCAGCGATCATAGAAGTAGCACCCGGGTCGCTGTTTATCGGGAGAGGGCACATCGCCGGTCAGGATAATGCGCTGGCGCCGGGCTTCAATTTTGGGGTCAGGGATCGGCGCGGCGGACAGCAATGCCTGGGTGTAAGGATGCAAGGGATTTTTGTACAGGTCTTTGGAGCCTGAAATTTCCACAATAACACCCAGATACATGACAGCCACCCGGTCAGAGATGTATTGAATGACCGCCAGGTCATGCGCGATAAACAGGTAGGTGAGGCCGAACTCCTGCTGGAGATCCTTGAAAAGATTCAGAATTTGGGACTGGATGGATACGTCCAGAGCTGAAACCGGCTCATCGCAGAGCATAAGTTCAGGATTGAGGGCCAGGGCTCTCGCGATGCCGATGCGCTGGCGCTGGCCGCCTGAAAATTCGTGCGGATAGCGATTTTTGAAAAACCTCGACAAGCCGACTTTTTCCATCAGATGCTCTACCCGGTCATTTCGCTCATCATTGCTGATATCGAGCAGACCGCGCTTCTGGAAAATGCGCATGGGCTCTGCGA
>CAZZJJ010000018.1:0-15211 GCA_964654405.1 uncultured Treponemataceae bacterium | reverse complement strand
ACTGGGCGGTCTGCTTGCTCCATCTCTGTATGCCGAGCTTGACAATCCTCAGGCTGTCATTTCCGGCGGCTTTGATAACGTGTGGAACAATCTCCATGCAGGTGCAGAATTAAAACTGCTGAATTTCATCAGCGCCCGGGCTGGTCTCAACAAGGGCTACATCTCCCTTGGTGCCGGCATCGATCTCATTATCTTTGAACTCGACGCAGCGCTTTTCACCGAAGAACTGGGCATGAGTCCTGGCGATTTTGGAAGAACCGGCATCGTCGTTCAGGTTGCCATTCGATTCTGATAGCAGTACCCTGGATTCTGTTTCTGTCGGGGCTGTCCTAAAGGGGCAGCCCTTTTTCATGTTTTACCGTTTTCTTCCGATATACTAGAGCAGAGCACTTGACGATTCAAGAATTTTTACCTTTGATAGGAATCATAGGATCGAGCATATGGAGGTCATCATGCGCCGGTTTTTTCTGGTTTTTTCACTTTTTACACTCTTTTCAGTTGGACTTCTCTCAGCCCAAACCAGCATAGCCGGTCTGCAGCCCAAAGACGCACGAACCATGGGCATGGGCGGCTCATTCAGAGTTTTCTCCGAGGGCTACGCTGCGCTTTCGGGCAACCCGGCTGGCTTTGCTGGTCGTGGAACACTCACCCTCGGCGACATTGCTTCCTGGGTTTATTTCAAACCCACGCCGCTCAATATCAAGCAGGCTCTGGATCTTGCGAACAGCCAGCTCGACATCACGGAAAGTTCCGCTTTTTTTGAGTCACTGGTTGCTGACAATGGCTTTGGCGGCGGTGCGAGCCTCGGCCTCGGCTGGACAGGCAAGGGCTTTGGAATTGGCCTGACCGCTATAAGCGATTCGGTTGCTGAAGGCAGCACCTTGGATACTGCTGTTTTTACTACCCGAAATGAAGCCAACGCGATCTTCGGCATGGCGTGGCCGCTTGAACTCGGCCCGGTCAGCTTCAGATTCGGCGCGAGCGTCCGGGGCTTTTACTTACTGGAAACCAATGCCAACGGATGGGCATTCAACCCTATGGCCGCCAACCTTCTCAATGGTCAGCCTCTGTTGCTGGGCTTAGGTTCCAACACCCTCCGCGGCGGTTTTGGAATGGCGCTGGACACAGGAGCAACCCTGTCCTTTGGGCCTTTGTCACTTGGTATCATGGTTCGCGATTATGGCTACAGGTTTTCCATGCAGGAATCGACGCTCGATGAAATGATCACGAATTACACGGTTCCCCTGGGCGGTGAGGAATTTTTCAAACTGGCACCGCAATATTCAGCAGGATTGGCTCTTCGATTCAACCAGACAGGACCCGCTGCGACTTCCCTCTATTTTGAGGCAGATGATCCCATGTCCCTCATTCCCCTGATTTCTTCTAATATCGAAGCCATCCCCTCGCAGCTGCATATCGGCGCTGAACTGGATCTCCTGCGCTTTATCTTCCTGAGGGCGGGTTTCAACAAAGGGCTCCTGTCGCTCGGAGCCGGCATCGATTTTGCCTTGATCGAAGTTGATGCGGCAGTCTTTTCCGAACCTCTTGGTGCAGGGGGAAAAACGAGAACCGGTATCGCGCTCCAGGGGGCAATCCGTTTCTAGCATCTGTCTTCGCAAAACTGGTTGACATAAAATTTGAATTTCTGTATTGTTAGCATCCGCGAGGAATGGCTGACATTCCTCGCAAGCGCTTTGTAAAAGCGTGGTTCGGGCCGCTAGCTCAGTAGGTAGAGCAACGCCCTTTTAAGGCGTGGGTCACAAGTTCGAATCTTGTGCGGCTCATATTCTTGGTTTGGAATTTTTCAAGAGAAGCTAATTTCTGAAATTGCTCAGTAAAATATCAACATCTTCGGCAATCCATTTCCATTATTCAATCTTTATTTTTTCTAGCAATCGAACAGCCTGGCAAGCGCCTGGATTCAGGATTGCTTGCAGGTACCACAGCGTCGATGCAATGGATAAAATCTAGGATGCAGTTACATGCCAGCGAATAGTAGATGTTCTGTCCGTCCCGTCTGTCGATTACCAGCCCGGTAGCCCGGAGAATCGCCAGATGTTTCGAGACAGTAGAAACATCATCGCCTATCTCGCGGGTTAAATCTCCGACACAAGCTTCCCCCTCAGCAAGCCGCATAACAATGAAGAGACGGGAGGGGTGCCCCAGTGCCTTGAGCACTTCAACCCTCCGCAAATGCGTCACTGAATCATGTTCGTTCATATTTTTGGTATTTTTACCAAAAATTAACAGTTCGTCAAGTGAACGAACTTGACAGCGTTTATGTATTTGGTGAAAATACCAAATAATAAGGAGTCTTGCATGGGTGCAAAGAAAATAGGCTTTTTTGCCAAGTACCTCTCACTCTGGGTTTTCATCTGCATTGTTCTGGGAGTTGCAATCGGATATTTCTTCCCAGCCATACCAGGCTTTTTAAGCCGCTTTGAATACGCCAATGTGTCCATCCCTGTGGCCATCCTGATCTGGCTCATGATCTACCCCATGATGCTCAAAGTTGATTTTACCAGTATAAAAAATGCTGGCAAAAAACCCAAGGGATTGGCGGTCACTTTGGTTGTCAATTGGCTCATAAAGC
This sequence comes from uncultured Treponemataceae bacterium, assembly GCA_964654405.1. Taxonomy (GTDB): domain Bacteria; phylum Spirochaetota; class Spirochaetia; order Treponematales; family Rectinemataceae; genus JAJTBL01. The sequence goes on along the minus strand of CAZZJJ010000018.1, from coordinate 12,618 downwards.
CATTCACCATGTACTTTTTTGCCTGGCTTTTTCTGAAAGTCATTTTCAAGCCATTCATTCCCGAGCAACTGGCGACTGAATACCTTGCGGGAGCAGTCCTGCTTGGAGCAGCGCCTTGCACCGCTATGGTGTTTGTATGGTCGTACCTTTCCGACGGCGATCCCGGCTACACCGTTGTTCAGGTTGCGATCAATGATCTTGTCATTCTTGCGGCGTTTACACCCATTGTCGGCCTCCTGCTGGGAATCAGTAATGTCCATGTTCCCTGGGATACACTCATACTTTCAGTTGTGCTCTTTGTCGTAATACCCTTGAGCGCTGGAGCGCTGACCAGGTCCCGCCTTGTCAGAACCAAAGGCAAGGAATGGTTTGAGAATGAATTCATTAGAAAATTCGATGGAATAACCGAAGGAGGGCTCCTGCTGACCTTGGTAATTCTCTTTGCCTTCCAAGGGGAAATCATCCTTAAAAATCCGCTTGCTATCCTCCTTATCGCAATACCGCTCATTATTCAAACCTATTTCATCTTTGCCATCGGCTATGGATGGTCTAGAGTCTGGAAGATTCCCTATGAGATAGCAGCACCAGCGGGCATGATAGGCGCATCCAACTTTTTCGAACTTGCTGTGGCGGTCGCCATAAGCTTGTTTGGGCTATCTTCAGGGGCTGTTCTGGCGACAGTCGTCGGTGTTCTGACAGAAGTACCCGTCATGCTGAGTCTGGTTGCCATAGCGAAACGAACCCAGCACTGGTTCCCAAAGCAGTCCTAAGACAAATGACAGCCATGGATAATGCGCTCCATTGACCAGGCTTTTCCTTTCTGGTATGTTAACAATGTTAATATGCAAAATTGGAAAGGAAATTTTCATGCCTGATAATACAAAGCCGCCTTCAGACCAATTGGAACTAGGAACCGCGGAAGCATCGGCAAACGGTATGACGACGCGCCAGAAAATTCTGGAAGCAGCGCGAAAAATGATTAGCCAGGAAGGGCTTGGCGCTGTTTCGATGCGGAAGATTGGGAAAAAGGTGGGTATTTCGCAGGTGGCGATTTACCGGCATTTTGCCGATAAGAACGAACTTGTTGCACAGATTATCGATGAAGGGTATCAGCGGCTGGTTCAGAATTTGCAATCAGCTGCTGTTCAATCCAATAATCCTGCTGAATTTATCCCAAATGTAATAAAAGCCTATGTCGATTTTGCGCTTGCTGACCCAAATTTCTACAAGGCTGTGATGTTTTCTTCCAGCGGGGCTGCCCGAAAACAGGTAAACTCATTATCGCCAGGCGTCGCGAGAACAAGAGATACCTTCCGGCTGGTCAGCAAAATCCTTGATGATGGCATGGCTCAGGGCATTTTCAGAGAAGGAGACAGCGAACTGCTGAGTCAGAGTGTCTGGATGGCTATCTTTGGAATTGCTTCGCGGATGGTATTGGAACCCGAATTGCCGGAAGAGCACAAGGATTTGCTTTTGCAGAACGCAGTGGAAATCATTCTCTATGGTCTTGTGAGGCGCTGAGGGTAGTGTTTCCATAATTGTGCTAAAGTTATGGAGTGGGGGAAAGAGGGGTAAGCCTCCGCGCTTAGCCCTCATCGGTTTTTTTATCCAATTCTGAAAAAGGTTTTTCCCAGTATCCGGATTCTTTCAGCCAATTCGGGAGACAGACTGTTGTCGGCCATGCGCCAGGTCCAGTAACCGCCGGCTTTCCCTGGAAAGTTCATGCGTGATTCTGATCCAAGATTTAGAAAATCCTGCATGGGCGCCAGGGCAAGGTCCGCACAGCTGGCCCATGCTGTTCGAATCATGTCCCAGGAAAAGGTTTCTGCATCGGTTCCAAGATACCGGAGCGCTCGGGCGCGGGCCTCAGCGCTGGCATGTTCCAGCCAGCCTCGGCAGGTGTCGTTGTCGTGGGTTCCTGTATAGACGACGCAGTTGCGCACATAGGTATGGGGGTAATCGATATTTTCGCCTTCGTTTTCAAAGGCGAATTGCAGAATCCGCATACCGGGGAATCCCAGCGAGTCCCGTAGTTCATGGACTTCCTTGGTAACAAATCCCAGGTCTTCAGCGATGATGGGAAGCGGGCCGAGGTTTGCTTCAATGGTATCGAAGAGATCGCGTCCCGGGCCAGGTTCCCAGCATCCATTGACAGCGGTGGTTTCTTCAGCAGGAACCGCCCAATAGCTCTCAAAGCCGCGGAAGTGGTCGATTCTGAGTATATCAACCATGGCGAGGGTAGATTCCATTCGCTCAATCCACCAGCTGTAATCTCTAAGGCGGTTGGCTTCCCAGTCGTAGAGCGGATTGCCCCACAGCTGGCCAGTCGCTGTAAAGTAATCAGGCGGTACGCCGGCCACCTTGGTCGGTGTGTGGTGTTCATCCAGTTGAAAGAGTTCTGGATGCGCCCAGGTGTCAGCGCTGTCCAGGGCTACAAATATGGGGATATCTCCGATAATCCTTATACCTGCCGCGTTCGTGTACGTTTTCACCGTGCTCCATTGCTGAAAAAACAGAAACTGAACAAACTTGTGGCGCTGAACCCTATCCTGATGTTCTATGCTGAATCTTTTCAGTGCTTTCTGATTCCTTATTTTCAGAGGCTCCGGCCACTGTGTCCAGGAACGGTGATTGAAGGATTCTTTTATCGCCATGAAGAGCGAAAAATCATTAAGCCAGCTTGCGTTGCGCAGAGAAAATTCCTCAAAGGCCAGCTTGGCGGCAGATGAGCCTTTTCGATTGAATTGCTTCCATGCCTCATCGAGCATGCGATTTTTTTCTTGAAACAGTCTGCCGAAGTCGATGGTCCCCCTGTTTTGCTGCACTGATTCTTCCACTAGTTCGCTGGAAATGAGTCCTTCTTCACAGAGCGCTTCTGGATCAATAAGGTAGGGGTTTCCGGCAAAAGCTGAGAGGCTCTGGTAGGGAGAGTCGCCATAGCCGGTCGGTCCCAGCGGGAGAATCTGCCATAGACTGATTCCAGCCGATGCCAGAAAATCGACAAAATCAAAAGCATGCTTCCCCAGTGTTCCGATACCATAGGAACCTGGAAGCGATGTTGGATGGAGGAGAATTCCTGCGCTGCGTTTGAAAGCCATAGAAGCTCCGTGAAAAAGTTGAATTGCCGTGATTATTCCACAAGTTAACCGATTTACATGAGAAGTATAAAGGATAACGCTCCATTGTCAAGGGCAGAAAGCGGTTAAAGAACGCTTAAGGTAAAGGTCAATGTGTCGCGGTACAACCCGGGTTCGACATCGAAATCATCGAACAAGCCCGTTTTGATTGTGCAGGCGAATCGTGCCTCGCCGGTGCTGGTCCACCCCTGGTTTAATTTGAGCGTGGTTGAAACCGTGTTCAAGGGATAGGTGGTTCCGTCAAAGGTGAAGATATACGGAATTTTTTCCCCTTCTTTGGTCTGGTGTATCAGATAGCTTTGTGAAGTAGTGCTGACCGAGAGATTGTAATTTCGATTCGATTTGATAACCACATCAAAAGTCTTGGTTGTGTTACTAAGAATTCTCCCTGAAACTGCATCGGTAAAATCCAAATCCAGGTTGGTACTGACAAAGTTGAAGATTCCGCTCGTATTGACAATGGAAATGTCACCCCGGGCTGGAACAACCATGGTCATGGTAATGTTGGTACTGGTTCGCAAGGTTCTATTTGCACCTGGTTTACCGCGATAGAATCGGAAGGTGAATGTGCCGGTATAGGTATTTGCGGGAACAATAGATCCCTGCGATGGAATGATGTCATACGAATGTGAATTTGTGCCTGTTGTTGTTTTTGGAAAATATCCCCAAAGCACGTCCGTATAACTAAGGCCGGCGCCGGCTCCTGTCTTGATTTCTTCAAGCGGTGTTATGCCAGACTTGTAAAAAGATACTGGTATGCTGTAGGATCCGTTGGTAAGAAAGCGCGAACCAGGCGCCTGCAGGATGGTCCAGAAATAATAAAGATCGGTCGTATTGTTGGCAGTCGTTAAACGTGCGCTTATTGAGCCAGTAGAAAAAGTCTCTGCAAAGGGGTCATAATTGAAGCTTGGAGGCGGTGTGTTTGAGTAATAAGCTTGCGCCCAAAGCCTCATGAGCGAGAAAAGAAAAATTCCGAAACCCAATACTTTTTTCATGCGGCCTCCATGCAGGAGTAATCATATTACTATTCACGTAAAATATAGTACATTGTTCATCTCATGTCAAAGTCGCTGTGCACTGCTAATGGACAGTGGCTATGAATGTTAGAACATCGGTATAATTGCCTGGCTTCTTGTCTCCAAGAGACAATATGGCAAGTTCCAGTGCGAAGCTTGCAACACCTGCGCTTGCGCTATCCGTTATTAAAACTTCCTTTCCGGATGAAAGATCGATTATTACTCCCTCAACTTTCAGAATATAGGGGATTGTATCTTTGTCTGACAGCCAGAGGAGTCCGGAATGGCTGGAAGAAACGGTGAGCGTATACCCTCTCGTCGCTGTTATATTGACAGCGGCTTTTTCCCTCAGGTCCGCAAGGGGTGTCAGGGGAGTAACTGGATTGCCTTTGTTGAAACTGATGGATGTCGGATTTAATGAAAGGCTGACGGAGCCTTGGGTTATCGTAACATTGACCGAAAAAGTAAGGCTCCCTTTGGACGGTGCGGTCAGGGTGCCTGAACCAGCCGAGGCTGAATACAAATAGAGAGAAAAAGTAAAGGCATTGGTATAGACACCATCAGCTATGTCAGCAGGTACAGTGACTTGTACATAAAAATTGAGATTTGACGGCGCGGTATCGGTCATGCTGCCGGACAGAACCACGCTGCCTGGCTGATTAAGATTTCCAATTTCAGTGTCTTTCCCGGCAATCGGAGATGCCGCGATGATGATGGGAATCGGCGTTGTCAGGACATTGCCATCTTTATAGAGTTCTCGGGATCCGGGGGAGGCGGATCCAAGCGCAGCGCCGGTCAGCAGGTAATAATAAGGAAGACTATGCGTCGGACTGCTGATCGCTGTCGATGTGATGGTCCCGCTTTGTGTCGAGGTACCGGGCATGGTAAAAACACCGAATTCTGGAGATGTTATTTTTACGGAAACGCTTGCTTCCTGACAAAAAGCCTGGTATGTCAGGCATACAGTAAAAAGCATCAAGAAAAAGCGCTTGCCTGCTCTCATGGTCACAACCTCAGTTGGCGGCAATGGTCAATGAAAATGAATCTTTGTAAATTCCGGGTTCTGCAAAATCGAATTTTCCGATCACGACTTTCAAGAGGTAGCTGGCCTGGCCTGCTGATGTCCATGGGGCATTGGATATCAGCATTGCTGTTCCGGAAGAAATGTTCACAAGACTTGAGTTGAAATAGATGGAATACGGAATGGTAGTGTCCATCCCAATCTGTTGCATGGTGCCTTTTGATGGAACAGAAAGATTCAGTGACCAGTTTTTATTGGCGCGGACAACAATATTAAGAGATTTTTCCAAATCAGGTTTGAGTTCTCCGAAATCCAGTGTCTGCGAAGTGGAGGCAGCATCAAAGCTTGTATCGCTCATGAGGAGCGAAATATCAGCAATAATTGGATAAGTCAGGGATATGCTGATTGTCTGGCTTCCTTTCAGATTGTTGTTGCCTGGTACCCCTTGGTCAAGTTCGAACTTGAGTGAGCCGGTATAGGTCCCTGCCTGCGCCCAATACCCAAGTGCTGGGACAATATCGAAAGACTTGGACTGTGTGCCGTTGGCGGTAAATGTACCATATAGGACATCATTATAGGTAAGCGAAGTACTCCAAGGCAGTATTTCTGCTGCGGGGCTTACTCCGGTCTTATAGACATGGAAGGGGATATTTACTCCATTGAGCGTAACATAACGGCTGGCCAGTGGCGTAAAGCAGGTGAAAAAATAGTTTATTGGTGTCTTTCTATAGCCAGTCAAGGCAGCCACAAGAGTTCCGGTGCCAGATGTCGCGGTAAACGGCGAATAGACAATAGGAGCCGGAGCTATGGCTGACTGGAATGTGAGTGTCTGGGCAATTACACCGAGGCTGGCTCGGGTGCCAGCCAGTAATACAATCAAACAGAATGTCCCTGCCAAAAAACGCCTGCTCAAGCGCATGGGCATTGGGTATCGCTTCATGGAATAATGCATATCAAATCTCCGCTCATGGAAGTGGTGAAGCAAGGATGGTGCCAAGCGAAAGTGTTCCTTCGCTGCTCTCAGCGAGATTGAATTCAGTTATACCGATAAAATCAGGCCATTCAATTCGATACATACCCGGCTCTAGATCATAGATCTCGAAATTTCCCTCTTCATCGGTGAATGTAGAAGTAAAACTGGTCCCGCTCATATCGACGATATCGCCAGCCATGTAGCTGACCGGTTTGCCTTCAGCAGTAACCAGCGTTCCGACTACTTTGTACCGGCGCAGAATGTCGCTTGCGTAGATGACGCCTGATTTATAGCTGGGAACAAGAAGAGCAGTCTGAATTCTCGGCAGCATGTCGGGGGGTGCTTCCGGCAAGTCAAAATAACCGACTGAGGGCCGATACGAGGTCAATGGTAAAATAACCGGCCGGGCATTTGGGCTGACGGCGTTCCCTCCGGAATCGACCCGCACATAGACTTTCTGGCCTTTCATGGTTCGAGATGGAGCAAAGAGGACGAATGAATCGGTAACTTGCCGTGTAAAAGCCAGATACTGGTTTGCGAAGACGAGGGATGTAGAACCACCAAGCCTGATCCTGCCCAATCTGCTTGCAGGTGTTGCCGGGTCCAGATCGAAGTCTCCCGAGAGTTCTAAGGCGCTGACATTGTCTTGCCGCGAGAATCCGATACCTACAGAAGAACCGTCGGGGTGGCCCGGCATCACGTTGCTTGCTCGGGCGTTCATATTAATGCCGCCCAATGCATCAATTTTGTCAATGAAATTGATATTGTTGGAACCATCGCCCGATTGAATGAGGCTCATTGATCGGCCGGGCTTATCTTTTGGAAGGACAAAAAGCATTATCGTGGCCGTAATGTCGGGTTTCGAAGCTGGCTTGAAATTCGCGTTGATGATGAATGTCATGCTTGCCCCGGTACCAAGCCCTTGGTTCAGCGAAAGTCCGGCTGTTGTTGTACCATCAGAGGACGGATCAGAGGACTGGGTGTGGTACATGGAAAGGCTCATGCCTGCTGCCTTTCCGACTCTGGCTCCCAGCTGGCCGCCGAATCTCAGCGATTCCTTGTAGGTTGTCTGTGTCGTTGATGGGATGGGAGCTGCAAAGCCTTCCGAAATGTAATCCACCGAAAGTCCCAGCGTGGGTATGGACTCTCTTCCCGGGAAGTTGAGCTTGTACTGAAGACTGGCAGTGCCTGAAAGCGGATTGGACCTTCCATCCCAAGCATACACCATATTGGCGTTCCCCGTGAAGTTGCCGATCATGCTTGCCATTATGAATGAAACACCTGCCAGCGAGGACCGCAGATCTGCCTGCGCAGTAAATCCAGCAGTAAACCTTGGTGAAAATCCATATCTGAAATAGCCAGATAGAAAAGGCTGATTCGTTGAAATTCGTCCTACACCCGCTGAAAAGGAATAATCTGAGACGCCTTCTTCAAGCAGATTGAGTTCCCTGGGTATGGTTGCCTGTTTCTGTGTGATTTTGCCGGAAGAGTCCTGAATCTCGAGGACAAAATCATTTAACCCGAAGGTGAAGGGGAGATCCAGAATCCGGTAATTTCCCGGACTCATATTCATGGTGCGGTAGGTTAATCCATTGAGCTTGATTCTGACAATCGACGGAGTCTCAATTGTGAATTCAGAAAAAAGCTCGTAAAATCCAGGTTTTGTCTGATACTTGATGATGGATTCTTTTCTGACTGTAAACCCGTATAATTCGGGCTGTGACTGATAACTGCTGGCCTGGGCCTGGACTCTTCCCAGGAAAAGCCGTCCGTTGATGGAAGGAATATCATGAATGATATACCATGAATTAAGAGATGCGGCTGAGGATGAAGCCGAAAGCGAACCGGACGCGGCAAATTCTCCTATCCAATCTAGCAGGTTGATGACGCCTTTGACATTTCCGGATATTGGTGCCGTCACACCGCTTGAGGCAATTACCGTATCAAGGGTGGCGGAAAAATCAAGGTGGCCCGAAAAAGCAGCCCGCCGCAGAATGGGTTTTATATTCGGCACATAGCTTGGGGAAATATCCAGATCCTGGATCGGCTTGAAAGAAGCGGGAATTGTTATGTTCATGGTTATCCGGGCATCATCCCAGGTTGTTGGAATGCCGATAGTCTTGAGATCCTGCCGGGTAATCCATTGGAGCCGAGAGAAGATGACTTCAAAAATGGTATTGAATACGTCAGGTCTTAAATACTCGTTAAGAAGTCCGGCAAGCACATCATGGGCAATGACAGGCTCATTTTGGTAGATGCCGACTTCGACATCGCCAGCCAGCGCGTTGTCAATAAAAAGAGAGACAAGCCCAACCTGGTCCGGCACAATGACGGTCGGAGTAAAGCTTTTGGCAGGAAGGTCCGGCGGATCGAGACTGTATGCGTCAGAAGCACAGAGCACAATAAACAAGAGAATGAGTAACTTTTTTCCTGCCTTCATGAATCTTTTCCCCTCAGGCTGCTTTATTCGATTTCTGCGTCAAAGGTTCCTGTGTATTTTGCACCAGGAATTGCTGCATCCCATTGAATAAAAAACAGCCGCTGGGACGCGGGGAGCAGGTTTTGGCCATCGATCGGCGCAGCTGCTTCTCCCGAAATGACAATCGGCATGGTGGTATTGGCTGAGTCCTGGAGGCGCAAGGTTGGGTTGGACAGAAGGGCGTGCCGTGTTCCTTCATTGCTGATGGTGACATTGATGCCCTTTTTGCCGTCTTTCTCCGCTCCGATCGCTGATGTCAGAACGAGTTTGGGGCTTACTTTCGGCGGGGTCACATAGAGAGCGGCAATGTATCTAAAAAGGACTTTCACGCCTGATGTTTCCTGTTTTGTAAAATCGATGGGTACCTGCTCGGCAATGACGCGGTAGCACTGCTCGCGGGTAAGATTCTGAGGTCCTTTATACTGCACTTTTATGGTCTGGAAGGAATTGGGTTGAACGACAACCCGTGTCGGGAAGACGATAAATTCAGATCCGACTGGCTCATTTTTCTCAGTTCCATCGAGCAAAATCGTCCTGGTCATGACTTTGATAACGACGGCAATGGATTGTGTCGTATCATTGGTAACCTTGAAGCTCATGACGCTGTTGGCGCCGGAAGGAGTCAGAGATGCCGACATCGGTACAAAAGAAAAAGCATTTGCGGACAGTATAAATGCGGTGAAAAAAGCGATTATGAAAAGCAAGTTTTTTTTAGTCTTCATCTATCCCTCCAGATTTGCATAATTTTCTGAAAAAAGGCTTTGTAATAGTTCGAAAAAACTCCAAAACTCGATGAATCTTGAAAGGCTTTACTCTACAAACAACTATACCAGCAGATCAGCAGATTATCAAGGAAGAAATCGACATTGAGAAATCTATGGACATGGCTGAAATTTCATGTCGAGGAGATCGTTATGGTTATCACATCCCGATAAGTGTCAGGAGCGACAGGATCTTGCAGATCCCAGAAATTTTCATAGACAAGCCCGATCTCGTATACCAGACCTTTCTGGGCTGTCGGACCGGTAAAATTGGCAATATAGGGCGAAGCAAGGCTGATGTTCTGAACGGGACCAAATCTGAAGGCATATGGATATGAGTCGGGGTTTCCTGGTGTGGCTCCCACCATTCTGCTGCCATTCTGGGATGTAACGGTTATGGACCAGATTCCCGACCTGTTGCTGTATATGGTGATATACCCCAGCGTGTATGAGGACGAATTGAAGACATCAATAGTAGCTACTGGCAGAAGATCTGAGGAAATTGTGAGCAGTTCAGGCACCATGCCCTCAACAACCAGACTTATGCTGTCTGCGGAATACGCCTGCAAGGAGAGCATGAAAAGCAATGGAAGAATGATCAGCAACTTTTTCATAATTTTCCGCTCCTTGGGATTAACTATAAATAAATAGTAAACTTTTATCAGCCAAAGTCAAGGTTCGCGGTCGCGATTGCGGCTGAAAAACGTTTACAGCGAAGCAGAAAAACCGATAGACGGCAAGAGTGAATCCGCAAATGACGCGGAAACCGGCAGTATCTTGACCAGGAACCTGAAATCCCACCGTGCGCCGCGGCTGAGAAGCGTCCAGAAGGGGGCGGCGTAGAGAGCGGATGGTGTCAGTAGTGCGGTCATCGAGGGTACTGCGTATCGAACATCCACTCCGGCCTCGGACATGCCTGTGTAGAGCTTGCCGAATGAAAGGCGAAGTCCGAAATCGGCTTTTCCAGCTTCGCCGGTGGGAGCGCCTTCCTGCCATGCTGGCTTGTACAGGAAGCTGAACGCCGCGTTGAACACGCCGAGGTGCAGCCGGGGTTCAATCAAAGCCTGGAAAAGCGAAGTATCAAAGGCAGTACTGGTGTCCCATCGAGGGATGCCGGCCATGAGGAGCAATTCTGTGGTTTGCCCTGCTAGGTGCAGCATGGCGCCGATACGGTAGACGCCATTCGGCGCGGATGGGGCAAAGGAGCCGCCAGCGAACGCATCAAGGTCGAAGCTGTCCGAAGAATAAATATATCGAATGTCGGCACCGTAATATCCTGCGCCGGAGTATGCATCCTGATAGGCATACAGGAATGTCGACTGTTTCTGGCTGTTCTGCCCAAACATGACGCGGGCGCCGGTTCCGGTTATCGTGTACAGGGCGTCATAGTTTTTGGAAGATGCTGATACTGCTGCCGCGGGGGAGAGAAATTCGGACGCGAAAGGAATTTTTCCAAATCGGCTGATGAAAATGCTCCCGTCGCCAAAGCGATCCATGCCACCAATAAACCAGGTTGCTTCAATATCTTTGCTGAAAAGATCCTTGGCCGAAAGCCCGATGGTCTTGAGAGCAGGACTGACGGCAACCGAGGGCCAGCTGGCAGTTGTAACATCGAGACTGGCGAAGGCGCTCAGCCGGTCACCGCCCCGCATGGTTATGTCAAAGGATATGCTTGAACCAGCTTTGAAAAGTCCTGAATTCATCCCGAAACGGGTGATTGATGAAAAGGAATTGCTGAAAAGATCGGCCGCCTTCGCCTCATTCGGGGCAAAAACAAAAAAAACCAAAGCGAAAGCAAACAACAGTATTCCCGGGACTTTTTTCATTCGTCGACTCCTTGAGGTTGAGGCAGCTCCAAAAGTTGCCCGCTTTCGAAAAAGCCTCATCATTTATACTATCGGAGTATAGCGGGGAGGTGAAAAGTTGCCAAGATGCGGTTTTTCATTCAATTTCCCGCGGCTTACTTGACATTTGTAGAAAAGGTTTGCTATAAACTCTGACTGTGTCGTGCCTGTCATGGAAAAGCAGCCGCAAGGTGCTTTTCTGGGGAAGGCAATGAGTGTCGGGCGGTTAGCTCAGTTGGTTAGAGCACCAGTATGACACGCTGGGGGTCGCAAGTTCGACTCTTGCACCGCCCATCCTTCGCCGCTGTAGCTCAGTTGGTAGAGCAATGGACTGAAAATCCATGTGTCATCAGTTCAATTCTGATCGGCGGCAGAGCCACCCTTTCCGGGTGGCTTTTTTTTTGCCCAAGGCATCATTATGATGATATACTCACCGCGGGTGAATGTTAGCAATGAGAAATGGGAGGTAAAAATTTGAAAATTCTGGTAATTGGCGGAGCTGGCTACATCGGCAGTCATGTTGCCCGCTATTTTGCTGACAACGGACATGCTATTGATGTCGCCGACAACCTGTCCACCGGCTCTGAAATCAATCTTTTTCCCGATTACGGCTTTTTCAAAGGCGATATTCTTGATTATCCCTGGCTTGTCAATGTCATGAAGCAGGGCGGATATGACGCGCTCGTGCATCTTGCCGCCGCGAAAGCTGCCGGCGAATCCATGCTGAAGCCGGAAAAGTATTCTTTGCAGAACCTTGCCGGCACAATCAATATTATCAACGCAGCGGCTGATGCTGGAATTCGAAATATCGTATTTTCTTCTTCAGCCGCTATTTATGGCGAACCGAAATACTTACCGATCGATGAGTCGCATCCCTGCGAGCCTGAAAACTACTATGGCTTTACCAAGCTCAAGATCGAAGAAATTCTGCGCTGGTTTGACAAGCTCAAGGGAATGAAATTCGCAGCTCTTCGCTATTTTAACGCTGCCGGTTACGACCCTGCCGGGGTCGTCTACGGGCTTGAAAAGAATCCAGCCAACCTGATACCCGTCATCATGGAAGTGGCGGCGGGAATGCGGCCTGAACTCGGAGTTTTCGGCACTGATTATCCAACCCGCGACGGCTCGGGCGTCAGAGACTATATTCATGTCACCGACCTGGCCATAGCGCATCTGAAGGCGCTGGAGTATTTGGTTGAGAAAAAGGAAAGCATCGCGGTCAACCTGGGTTCCGAGCAAGGGCTTTCTGTCTTGGAAATTCTGGAGCGAGCGAGAAGCATCACCGGAAGACCGATTCCAGCGGTTATAACTGGCCGGCGTCCCGGCGACCCCGCGACACTGATCGCATCGAGCGCGAAGGCAAAGGAACTTTTAGGCTGGGAGGCTC
>CAZZJJ010000017.1:0-15286 GCA_964654405.1 uncultured Treponemataceae bacterium | reverse complement strand
CGGTCAGTGATTATGGTGAAGATGAAATCGCTCGGAAGATATCAGTTCGCTCTAGTCTTACCCACTGTACCTATAAAGACACCAAGATAAATTTTCTGGACACTCCGGGATCTTCGGATTTTGTCGGTGAAGTAATTCTTTCTTTCAGAGCCTGCGAAAGCGCACTTCTGCTGGTTGACGCACGGACCGGTGTTCAGATTGAAACAATCAAATTGTGGCGCAATCTTGATTCGAGGACCAAGCCGCGCATGGTATTCATAGCAAAGATGGATGAAGATCGTGCTTCATTCCAGAATGCCCTTGACGATATAAAAGCCAAATTCCGCATGGCTCCGGTTCCCGTATCCATTCCGATGGGAGAAGGCCTTGATTTCAATGGTGTTATCGATGTCATCAATGCCAAGGCGTATGTAAAACCGGCTTCTCATGACCAGAAAGAAGTCGCTTCTGAAATTCCGAGTGAATACAAAGACGCTTTCGAAGCTGCGCGGGCTCAGCTCTTTGAAGCGGCTGCTGAAGGCGATGATGATTTAATGGAAAAATATCTGAACGAAGGTGAACTGAGCCATGAGGAGATGCTCACCGGTCTGAAAAAAGCTCTTGCGCTTGCCAAGATTGTTCCTGCTTTCGCCGGCGCGGGAAGCAGGAATTCCGGCATAACCCCTCTGCTCGATTTCATTGTCGCGTCAGGCCCAAGCCCGAAGGATCTTGCTCCCGAAGAAGTTGTAGATGCTGATGGCAATATCACGCAGGTTTCTGTGGATGCCGCAAAACCGGCTTCAGCCATGGTCATCAAAACCCAGATTGATCAGTTCTCAGGCAGACTTTCGTTTGTCAAAGTGATAACCGGAGCCCTCGTGCCGGAACTCGATGTTGTCAACGTCCGGGATTTGCGAAAAGAACGGATTTCCAAGCTTTACACCGCACAGGGAAAGAAGCTTGAGGAAGTATCAAGCCTGCCTGCAGGTGATATCGGTATTATCGCCAAGTCTGCATCCCTGAAGACGAACGATACAATTTCAGCCTGGGATAAACCATTTGCCTACAAACCTCTCAAGCTGCCGACGCCGGTTCATATGCTTGCCATTTCCGCGCTCAACAAGAAAGAAGAAGACAAGCTCAACGAGCTTCTGCTGAAGGCGGCTGAAGAAGACTTGACCTTCCAGGTTAATTACAACACTGAAACAAAGGAAACCGTCATAGCCGGCATGGGTGAGCTTCAGATCAACATGATTCTGGACAAGATAAAGGCGCAGTCAAAAATTGCCGCTGAAACCCGCATTCCGCGTGTCGCCTATCGCGAGACTATTACCAAAAAGGCCAATGCCGAATACACACATAAAAAGCAGTCAGGCGGCCACGGCCAGTATGGAAGAGTTGTTTTCGATGTCGAGCCGCTGGAACGCGGCAAGGGTTATGAGTTTGAAAACAAGGTCTTTGGAGGTGCGGTTTCCAAGGGATTCATGCCTGGAATCGAAAAAGGCATCCATCAGGCTATGGAAGCTGGTGTTGTCGCGGGATACCCGGTTGTCGATGTCAAGACTTCCATTATCGATGGAAAGGAACATCCGGTTGACTCCTCGGAAATGGCATTCAAACTGGCGGCGCGAGGCGCTTTCCGGGAAGCCATGAGGCAGGCCAACCCGGTACTGCTTGAGCCAATAATGAATCTTACCGTTTATGTCGAAGAAAAAAATCTCGGCGATGTCATGTCGGATCTTTCCGGACGGCGAGGCAAGATTTCCGGTCAGAACCCCATAGGAGGCGGAATAGTCCAGGTTGATGCGCAGGTTCCGCAGGCTGAACTGCTGCGCTACGCAATCGACCTGCGATCGATGACATCCGGCACCGGTTCTTACGAAGTGGAATTCTCGCATTACTCGCCTATTACCGGCAAAATTGCTGACGACGTCATCAAAGCCGCTCAGGCATTCAAAACCGCTGAAGCTGAAGAAGAATGAGCATTTTCGCATAACAATAAAAATGGCGCCTTTCCGGGCGCCATTTTTTTTACTGATCCTGCTTGTTTTTTTCGAGCAATTCGATTTCCCGCATGAACTCGTCGGGCGTCTCATATTTTCGATATACAGAAGCAAATCGGATATAGGCGACCTTGTCCAGCCTATACAGTTTACTGAGAACCAGATTGCCGATAAGTTCCGAAGAAACTTCGTTGGTCGCTTTCGCCGCCTGCGCTGACTCATCTTCGATCTCATTGATGAGATTCTCTATGGACATCTGTGAAACTGGGCGTTTTTCTAGCGCCCGGATAAGGCCGCGTTCAATTTTAGAACGTTCAAAAGGTTCCCGCCTCCCATCGCGTTTTATCACCAGAAGCTGTTTTTCTTCGATTCGCTCATAACTGGTAAAGCGAAGCCCGCAGGAAAGGCATTCGCGCCTGCGCCTGATAGCTTCACCGTTCGCGAGACTCCGCGAATCAATCACTTTATCGTCAAGACTTCCGCAGTGAGGACAGCGCATGTTCTTAGGGCTCCTTCTTTTCAGCAGAAAAATATTTGAGGATTTCCATGGGCAACGGGAAAATGATAGTAGAATTCTTTTCAACCGCGATTTCTGAAAGTGTCTGCAGATACCGGAGCTGAAGGCTTGACGGCGCAGCGGACATTACAGTCGCTGCCTGCGCAAGTTTTTCGCTGGCTTGCAGTTCGCCTTCCGCCGCGATGACCTTGGCCCTTCGCTCGCGCTCAGCCTCAGCCTGCCGTGCCATGGCACGTTTCATCGTTTCAGCCAGTTCGACCGCTTTTATCTCAACAGCGGTCACCTTGATGCCCCAGGGATCAGTCGCTTCGTCCAGGAGCTCTTTCAGAATCTGACCCAACTCGGCACGCTTGGCAAGCATTTCATCCAGCTCGTGCTGCCCCAGCACTGAGCGCAAGATAGTCTGTGCCAGGAGGCTGGTGCTCTTGGTATAATCGGCAACCTTGTTGACCGCAAGCGTTGGATCAAAGACATTGAAATACACGACAGCGTCAACGATGACCGGCACATTATCACGCGTGATGACTTCCTGTTTTGACACATCGATGGTAAAAGTTCGCATGTCCACCGTTCTCATGACGTCAAGGCCAAATGGAAGGATAAGATTGAAACCGGGGCCGACAACAGCCATCATGCGGCCCAGCCTGAACAGAACGCCGCGCTGGTACTCGTTGATGATGCGCATCATGGGGAGCATGATGACAACAGGGACGAGAAAGAGCGGGAAAACGGCGAGGCTTTCATATGCAAAAGCGAGAATCAGCTCTGCAGCGCCCCAGACAAGACCAGCTGCAAGTAAAAAGATATAGACAGGCTTTTGCTTTCTGACAAAAGCTATCAGTGCGAAGCTCAGCCACCATGCAATACAAAGCGAAAATCCAAGGATAAACCACAGCATGCCTTTCCCTCCTCTCTAAAAACCTTTACCTTTTAATATAGCGAGGCTATAGTGAATTGTCACGCACAATCATCGAGTGTGGCAAAAACCGCTCACCATAACAGGGAGGTTCCCATGGATTTTTCAGAGAAAGTCAAATCATTCATTGAAAAGAGCATTGATTCTTCAAAAGATTTTATTGCAAAGGCCGGCAGCCAGGCGCAGGTCTGGTCAGCCATGGGCAAGCTGAAGTTCGAAATCATCCAGCTTCGCTCGCAGGCACAGCACCTCATGACCCAGCTGGGGACCGAGACCTATCGGCTGCTGGTGGAAAAAAACGAACCCATGATTGGTTCGAGTACGCAGGAAATCAGTCCGCTTCTGACACAGCTTCAGAAGATCGAGCGGGAAATTGCAGAAAAGGAAGAAGCTTTTAAAGCGGCAGGCGGCAAAGATGCCGATCTTGATGGCGACGGGAAACCGGATTGATTGGAAGAGCGAAGCGTGAGAAAAAACGAAGTACGCGCTTTTCTTTTCGATCTTGATGGAACTCTGGCCGACACCCTTGATGACATTGCATTCTCAGTTAATCAGGTTTTAAAGCGGCATGGCTTTCCAATTTATCCTGCCAGCGCTTACCGGATGATGGTAGGCGATGGCTTTGCGAGGCTGATGGAACGTGTCCTCCCAGCTGAAGCTCAAGCAAATATGTCATTTTTCGAAAGCCTCAAAGAAGAAGCCGCAGCGAGCTATAAGGATAATGTGATGCGGTCAACGAAAGTCTTTCCCGGGATTCATGCGGTTCTGCAGGAGTTTACCCAGAAAGGTGTACCTTTCGCAGTCCTGACCAACAAGCCTGACCATCTTGCAAAATTGCTGATTGGAGAGCTTTTTCCGGATTTCAAGTTTCTCGCCATAGCCGGCGATCTGCCCGGCAAACTACGGAAACCTGATCCCACACGGGCACTGGAAATATCCGGTATTTCAGGAATTCCTGCTTCTGATTGGGCAATGGTTGGAGACTCCGGAGTTGACATGGAGATGGCTGTACGAGCCGGTATGCTGCCGTGCGGCTGTCTTTGGGGGTATCGATCTGAGTCCGAATTGCGAAAATCCGGAGCCAGGCATCTGCTGAGCAAACCTTGGGATCTTCTTACTCTGGTTTGATTGATGCTTTTGAAAAAGTCATTTATACTGAGCAAATATAATTAGCCAGTTTAAACCGGTGGTGAATGCACACTCATCATGGAAAAGGAGTTTTTATGGAAAAGGCCCAAGTGCTTGCCCGCGCGCAGGAATACATGCACCAGGAATCAGATCGGGCGTTTGCACAGGAAGTTGAAAAACTCATCGCATCCGATGATTTCAAGGAACTTGAAGACCGATTTTACCGTGACCTCGAGTTTGGAACCGGAGGGCTTCGCGGGATTATCGGAGGCGGAACGAACCGGATGAATACCCTGGTGGTCACCAAGGCTACGCAAGGCTTGTGCGACTACCTGAAAGAGCAGTATCCGACAAAATCTCTTTCCGCCTGCATCGCCTATGATTCCCGCCGCCGCTCCTCGGACTTTGCACTCGCAACCGCGCTGGTCTTTGCCGCCAACGGAATCAAGGCATATATGTTCACATCCCTGCGTCCCACACCTGAGCTTTCTTTCGCAATCCGCGAGCTTGGTGCCGATACTGGCGTTGTCGTGACAGCCAGCCACAATCCTCCGCAATACAATGGATATAAAGCTTATTGGAACGATGGCTCCCAGGTTGTTCCCCCGCATGATGTCGGCATTATCGAAAAAGTCATGGCAGTTAAAACACCAAAGACTATCGACAAGGAAAGCGCGATTAAGCAGGGTTTGCTTGTCTATCTCGATGACAGCATCGACAATCGCTATGTTGCCATGGTCAAGTCCAAACTACTCCGCCCTGTGCTCATCAAGCAGGAAGCTTCTAAAGTCAAAGTTGTGTACACACCACTCCATGGAACCGGCGCCATGCTGTTTGAAAGGATAATGGGCGAGCTGGGGCTCAATGTTATGACCGTTCCCGAGCAGAGAAATCCTGATGGAGAATTCCCAACGGTATCCTACCCCAACCCTGAAGAGCCAGCTGCCCTGAAATTGGCGATAGGGCTGGGAGAAAAAGTCCACGCCGATGTCGTTATGGCGACGGATCCCGACGCGGATCGCCTTGGCGTCGCCGTACCTGACAAGAAAGGCATTTTTCAGCTCATTTCAGGCAACCAGCTGGGGAGCCTGCATCTTGATTATCTTCTGCATTCCCTGTCGGAGCTTGGGAAAATGCCGCCAAAGCCAGCCTGCATCAAAAGCATCGTAACCACTGAACTTCAAGCCTATATCGCAGCCAAATACCAGGTTGAATGCCTGGACTGCCTTACCGGCTTCAAATGGATTGCCGATGTCATGCGCCAGCTCGAAAAAGAAGGCAAAACATTCATCTATGGGACCGAAGAAAGCTATGGCCACCTGATAGAAACAGAAGTCCGGGACAAGGACGGCATCTCCGCTGCAGCGCTGACAGCGGAGATGACTCTGTATTGGAGATCCAAAGGGAAGAGCCTGCTTGACCGACTTGATGAAATCTATCTGGAACATGGGTTCTTCCAGGAAAAAGGTATCAACAAATATTTTGAAGGTCCGCGCGGCATGACTATCATGTCAGGAATCATGGAAACCTATCGATCAAATCAGCCCATCGCCCTCGGCGGTATTCCCGTTGTTCATATCAGAGACATCAAAACCGGTCTTGCATGGGATGTCGGCAGTTCTGTGACCAAGAAGCTGGATCTTCCGGCGAGCGATGTCATCCAATGGAAACTGCGCGATGGCACCATGGTTACTGTACGCCCTTCAGGCACTGAACCGAAGATTAAGTATTACATCCTTTGCAGGACGGAAGCCTCTATCGGGCTCGAAGAAGCGAAAAAGCAGTCTGCGCTCAAAATTGCTGCGATTGAAGCGGACATCCGCAAAGTCATAGATTCGGCAAAGTAACCAGGCATGGGCGATTCCAGTTACGGAGAACCAATCTGGGCGTGGCTCATGAAGCCAGGTCCCTCGGATTTGGACACGCTTTCACGGCAGGCATGGGTATCTGCTGAACCCGTACAGCCCGCCGTGGAAGGATGTCCGCTTCCTGAGGACTGGGATCGCCTATCCTACGCCGCCTTCGATGTCGAAACAACCGGTCTCTACCCAGGAAAAGACAGAATCCTGGAAGTCGGTATCGTTCTTTTTTCATTTGATCAAGAAGGCGCAATCACCGAAGAACAAAGCTATGCTTCCCTGGTCAATCCCGGTATACCGGTTCCCGCCTCATCATCAGCCATCCATGGCATTACCGACCTTGATGTTGCATCGGCGCCCCTCTTCCACGAGATTGCCGCCGAGGTTGCCAGGTTGCTTGCCGGCAGAGTATTTGTGGCTCACAACGCTGGATTCGATTTCGGTTTTTTAAAACAGGAATTCAATCGAATCATTACCCAGCCGCAGGAAGCCACCTTGTGGACCGGCGATGAGCAGACACCGGAGATACTATCTTTCACCCAATCGCTCACAACCATGACCCTGGCAGACACCCTCTCACTGCTCAAGCTGGCCAATCCAGCCCTGCTTTCCTACAATCTCGGTAAAGCCGCCTTCGTTCTCGGAATTGAAACCGGGACTTCCCATCGCGCTCTGGATGATGCCAGAACCTGCATGAATATTTTTGCCTATGCGGCCCGAAAGCTGACAGGAAAATGCCCTTGATGAACCGCGCTTTTAGACAGGGATTTCTTTTACTCGCCATTCTGCCGCTGGCTATGCTATTGTTCGGTTTTATATCTTCATGGCAAAAACTGGCTGTTGAAGATGGCTTAATCCTTTTCAGCGCAGCTTTTGATGCCCGTTCTCTTTCCAGTGATGATATCGAATCGTTTTCATCCAGAGAAGCCAGTCTCTATCTTCAGCCAAGCATTTTGCCTATGCTGTCAGAGCGATCAATCCGGCTGCTGGCGGTTCAGCTGACAGAAAAAGCGCTGAAAAGCGGAAAGGCTCCACGGCAGGCAGTCGCTTCAATTCTGCCAGAGCCAGCGAAAATCATCGCAATGCTGGCTCGAACCAGAGATATTGATGACTTTGAGGATTTCACCACGATAGAAGGCTCGGCTGGAAAATACTACGCAGCAGTGACCAGCGCCGCTCCTGTAATGAAACCCCTCAGGAAAAGCTACGAAATCATATTTGAAGCCGCCTTCGCTGAAATGAAAAAACTTGGCCAGGTTCGGAATGCTATTCAAGATTATGCTTTGACTGCAGAGTACCGTTCCGGCATTACCTTGACAGGCTTATCCAGCCGCCCCTTGAAAAGTCAGTATGACCTCGCTCACACCTTCGCGCTGGACATATTTCTTCAGGATGTTGAAGTTAATCCGGTTAATGGTTTGCAGAAAGGACCGATGATTTTTTCTCTCAGCGATGGACTTGTTATAGCAGCCGAGAAAAATTGGCGCGGCGGCGAAACCCTGGAAGAGTATGGTTCAGGCGGCATTTCTCCCAAGGCCGGCAATGGAGTAATCATCTACGATCCCTCACAGCGAAAATACTTTTCTTATTTTCATTTGCACGATGTTCTGGTAGAGCCGGGCGACGCCATTCAGAAGGGTCAACCTTTGGGATACGGCGGCAACACGGGCACAAATGCAAGAAAAAAAGGCCATGGCGAACATGTGCATGTCGAAATTTTTGATGCCGTTTTGGGAAAAAATCTGAGAAATTCAGAAATAGCGGCTGTTATTTTTTCGAGATGAGCGATGCATGATCCTGCCTCAAGCTGGTTTTAACACCTGTGTTTCCAAACTTGTGCTTTTCATTTTTGTGCTAAAAAGGTATCATGGTGAGCCATGAAACCGAATACAGACTCGTACGTCTTTCTTGCAGGCGATATCGGGGGTACCAATTCCAACCTCGCACTGGTACGCTATAAGCAAGGTGCTTTTACACTTGAATATTTTCAGCGATATGCTACCCAGCAGGAAAATTCCTTGCTCGATCCCCTTGCACGTTTTCTGGACAGCGCAAAAAAAGCCGGCTTCAATGCTCCCCTGAGCGCTTGCTGTGTATCAGGCGCTGGTCCGGTTGTCAATGGCGAGATTCAGCTGACCAATGCGCCATGGACGATCAGGCAATCTGAAATCCAGAATTTACTGGGTATTCCGACATTCCTCATCAACGATTTTACCGCTGTCTCCTATGCGGCAGTTCTTCTAAATACCCAGGACAAGCAAGCGGTGACTGTCATGCCGCATTCTGATGGTTCTCAGCCGCAGCCTGGCATTGGCATAGCCCTGGTTGTCGGCGCGGGAACGGGTCTCGGTACCGGGTTCATTCAAAAGAATGTAGATGGAAGCTATATGGCATTCGCTTCAGAAGGCGGACATTCCGAACTGCCCTGCTATGATGATTTGAGCCGCGCCTTTCATTCCTGGATGACCGATAAGCTTGGCACAGCTCCGGGCGTAGAACTTGCGGTTTCTGGTCAGGGCATCGGCAATATTTTTTCCTTCATCTGCTCATCTGCCTTTTCGAAATCGCTGATTGGCGAGCGGTATAGCCTTGCATACCAGGCGCTGAATATGGAACTGAGTCAGACAGTGTCCTCCATTCTTGCCAAACCCGAGGCCGAGCGGCCTGCCCTCATTGCTGCCAACAAGACTAACGACTGGCGATGCGCGCTCACCATGGAAGTGTTCGTCAATTTCTACGCCAGGAAAGTGTCGGGGCTTGCGTCTATTTTCCTTCCCTCTGGAGGTATTTATCTGGCAGGCGGAATTTCATCGAAAAACGAAGCCTTCCTGCTCGAAAATCATCGCTTCATGCGCATATTTGAAGAAAATTATGCGCCGCATATCCGATCATTCCTGAAAGGCGCATCGGTTATGCTGGTTCGGGATTATTCGATTTCTCTTTTGGGAGCTGCAAACGCAGCGCTCCAGCTTTCAAGAAACTGAAATTTCCAGGGGGGAAAAATGACGCCGATTTCTGAAGCGCTTAGGCAAGATATGGCCGCGAAGGGTATCGATATCGACCTCACCCTCTCAATCCTGAATGATTTTAACAACGGTCTCTATGATTCCCTTAAGCCGGTCAAAGCAGTCAGTGTGCCGAAAATTGACGGCTCGACTGTCATCGATACCAGGCTTTTTGCGGCCGGCAAAGCAAGTGTCTATCGGACCGATCGAGATACCGCTTCGAGAGCGCTTGCAGATGCCGGCATACCCATGCCGAAAACTGCCATATCCGAAAAAAGTGTGGATGGCAAAGACATTCTTGCATTCCCGACTGAAGCTTTGCTGGACATTGGGTACAGCCTCTTGCCGAAAACCGCCTTTGGCGTTCTGAATGGCGGCTCCGCCACCAGTTATGCTGACACTAAAAAGAATAAGGCGCTCGGAGATCAGGTTTTTTCCATTCTTGAAGCTAAATTCCATGAACTGGCGCCATCGTGCAAGGATGTCCCCAAAGGGATAACGCCAGCCTATACAAACCCTGACGGAAGTCCAGGCTATAGTTTTCTCGAATTGAAGATGCGGGCGAGGCTCGCGCTGGCGAAACGCTGCATAAAACGGATGGGAGTCGGCACGGTGTGCAAGCGGCAAGGTCTGGAATTTCTGCCCCTTTTTCAGATGTCGAGTTCATTGAACGATGAACAGCTCAAAGCTCATTATGATGCTGTGCAGAGTTCCCCCCTGCTTGCCGGACTTGCGAAGGAAACTGGCTTGGAGCCGGCTCAATGGCATACTGGCATTCAGCCAATGATTGCTGCGTACAGTCACTCATCCTGCGGCCGGCCGAAAACAATTTTCGATACAGCTTGGGGAAAGCCAGACTCGACCCTGCCCCTCCCCGGCGGCCATGGTCAGTTTTTCCGAATCCTCGCCCCGGTGCTCAAAGCCTTCCATGCTCAGGGCATTCGCTTTGCCTGCCTCGGGAATGTCGACAATATCGGATATATGCCGGACCCCGTCGAACTTGCCATACTCCTGCTCTCCGGCAAGAGCGCCGCGTTCGATTTTTCGTTCAGAACAGAATTGGATGTCAAGGGCGGCATTCTGGTCGAGACTGATACTGGAAGCCGCACGATCGCCGATATTGGGCCGGCGATTTCTGTGGAAGAAGTCGCCCGGATTGAACAGGCGGGGTATTCGATTCTCTTCAACTGCGCTTCCGGGATTTTTGATCTGGATTATCTGGTTCCGCGAATCGACCATTTAGCACGCGAGCTTCCGGTTCGCTTTTCGGATCAGGACAAGGATGCTGGCAAATATTCGCAAGCTGAGCAGGTAACCTGGGAAATTACAAGCCTTCTGCCCTCTTTCCTGGCTTTTGCCGTCGAGAAAAACGAGCGCTTTTTAGCCGCAAAACTCCTTGTGGAAAACCTACTAACCAGCGGCATCGGGCTTGGAGATCCTGGGATGCCCCCGGCAATTCGTGCTGCCTCCGAAAAGCTTCATGCTGGACTCGAACGGCTTTTAACCGAGCAATATGGACTTATCTTAAAAAACGGCCGGTATCTGCCTGATTTGCCTGTTTAAGCTTTCAGATTGATGAGTCAATTCACGCGGCTCACCGATACCGGAACACCATGCATGACGCAGGAACAGCTTTCCGCGGTGCCCGCTGTTGAGGTAAGCAGATTGGGCGAAGGCGATACCGCATCACAGCAATCTTGGGTATCGGTCTTTTCCTCAAACCAGGTGCCTTCATGCAGGGAAACAACCGATTCCCGTATCTCATCTGAAATATGGACATGTGCAAGTAGCCATCCTGTTTCGCTCGACACCTTGACGCAATCGCCTTCTTTTATACCGAGCCGCCTTGCATCATTGCTGTTGACTTGAAGCGGATTGTTCTTGAGGAGTTCAGCAAAATCGCCGCCTTGCGAATGCACAAAATTGTGCCGTTTTGGTGTCACCAGGGAAAATTCGCTGTGCTTTGGCGCGTCAAACCGCGCCCTGTCACCGGTAAACTCCAATTTGCCTGAGCGGGTGCCAAGCGGATTGCCCTGAGGATTAAATAAAAACTTTTCCATGTATGAAATATCATACCTATCCCCAAACCAAATCCCCTTTTTCATGAATGATTCGGCATCGGAAACTTCGCTCGCTTGAAGAAACTGCGCTATCCACTCGTGTTCGCTCCTGCCTTTAGAAAATTCAGCTTCAACACGCATCATCGATGCCAGCATGCTGAAAATTTCGTAATCAGATTTTTCTTTGCCGCGCACCTTAAGAATTTGCGGCTTGTAAAGCAGATAATTTCCCGCCCATGGAATGCCAATATCCTCTTTCTGCAAAGGTCCCTTGACCGGCAATATGACATCGCTGCAGCGGGCGGTCGGCGTCATGAACATCTCATGGCTGACCACAAAATCAGCCTTCATGAAAGCACGAATGTTTTTCCGGATATCGGCTCCCTGATTCAGGAAATTTCCGCCCGCAGAGTAAAGGACGTGAATATCTGGATATCGGGGCTGGCCTTCAAGAACCGCGTCGGGCCACCTGAGAATCGGAACTGATTGATTGTTGCCGCGTCCTAGGTCATCCATTTTACCCACGTTCAGTCCGGGGAGTTTATTGTTCAATGAACCTGTTGAGCCACCAAAAACGCCAAAATTGCGAGTTGCCAGCTGAAGCAGGACGGCCAGACGCATTGCTTCTTCGCCAAACTGCGTCCGCTGTATCGAATAGCCTGGGAAGAGAAGAACAGGGTGATTCGAAATATAGATTTGAGCAATTTTTCGTATCGTCATGGCAGGAATTCCGGTCTGCTGCTCTGCCCAGTCCGCATCCTTTTTTATACCGTCGGTTTTTCCATCGATATATGAAAAGATTTCTTCCGCGCCTTCCGCCCGTTCTGCAAGCCATGCATGATCGATGCGGCTATCAGCTTCCAGGCGCTGAAGAATTGCATAGAGCAAAGCGCTGTCGGTGCCGGGGAGAATGGGAACCCATTCGGCACCTTCAAGCGATGCGGTTTTTGTTTTCCGCGGGTCAATGGCGATGATTTTTTTCCCTGCCTTTGCTGCCTCTTCCAAATACTCAGCATAAGCAGCCCCCAAGCGGGCCTCCAGGATATTCGCTCCAAGCAGGATAATCGTTTCAGCGCCAAGCAGGGATTCAGGGGGAAAACCTGAATATCCGTATGAAGTACCAAACAGCTTTCCCAGCGCATAATTGGCAGCGTTGCTGGAATAATTGCCGGAAAGGCTCGTATGGCCGCCCAGGCAATTGAGAAACCGCTTGGTCAAGGTTTCCGTATTATGAAGCGCTCCTGTGCTGCCAGCGCTCGCCAGCGATAGTATGGACTGCGGACCGTACCGCTCGATGGTATTTTCCAGCTTTTCTTTAACCAGGCTCAGCGCTTCCTTCCAAGATACCGCTCTGAATTGCCCGGAACCGCGGCTTCCTGTGCGTACAAGCGGTTCCAGAAGCCTTTCCGAAGAATAATGCTGATGCGGCAGGAGAAAGCCTTTGGGACAGGCTTTCATGATTCTCCCCTCGGGGTTGTGCTGAATGCGGATCACACCGCCATTTTCAACCACCGCAATGAGGGGACAGGCATCACCGCCACAATCGCGGCCACAAAAAACCGGCACCATTTCCATAGTGCCGGTCAGTATATCACAGGTTAAATGCCAATTCGATTACTTCTTCCATCCTCTGGACTGGATGAAAGGTTATACCTTTTTTTATATGCTCGGGTATTTCATCGAGGTCATTCTGATTGGCGGCAGGGATAATGATGTCTTTAATCTTATTCCGTCTCGCGGCGACGGTTTTTTCCTTGAGCCCGCCAATCGGCAGAACCTGCCCGGTCAGGGATAGCTCGCCCGTCATTGCCAAGCGGTCCTTGATTTTTTTCTTGGTAACGAGTGACAGCAGAGCAGTCGCCATGGTTATGCCGGCAGAAGGTCCGTCTTTCGGTGTTGCACCTTCCGGAATATGCAGATGAATCTGCCTGCTTTCAAAATAGTCTGCGCCAATACCAAACTTCTGCGCTGCGATACTGCGGATAAAGGTGTAGGCAATGCTCGCCGACTCCTGCATCACGGAGCCCATCTGCCCCGTCAGCTTGAACCCTTCTTTCCCAGGATTGGCTACAGCCTCGATAATCAAGGTGTCACCACCCATGCTTGTCCATGCCAGGCCCACCGCCATGCCCGGGCGTGTCGCTTTCTTGATGTCATCATCACGGAAAATCGGTTTGCCGAGATATTTCTGGACCGCGGCCTTGTCGATGACAGCTTTCTTTTCTTTGGTTTCTTCAAGCACGATGGATTTCGCGATTTTTCGATGTATCTTATCGAGATATTTTTCGAAATTCCGCACACCCGCCTCCCGCGCGTAAGATTCAGCGATAAACACCAGCGCATCCCGGGTGTAGCGGACATCGGCTTTCTTGAGACCATTCTTTTCAAGGCTCTTAGGAATCAGATAATGCCGGGCTATTTCCAGCTTTTCGGAATCGACATAGCCCGGTATCTGGATGATTTCCATGCGATCGAGCAAGGGTCTCGGGATGGTGTCCAGGGTGTTTGCGGTTACAATGAAGAATATGTTTGAAATATCAAAAGGCAAATCGAGGTAATGATCCCTGAAACTGAAGTTCTGTTCAGGATCGAGCGCTTCCAAAAGCGCGCTTGATGGATCGCCCTGATAGGAAACGCCCATTTTATCTATTTCGTCAATCATGAAAACGGGATCACGCTTTTTAACAATTTTGAGCCCCTGGATGATCTTGCCGGGCAAGGCGCCGACATAAGTCCGCCGGTGTCCCTTGATTTCTGCCTCATCGCGCATTCCGCCAACGGTAAATCGGAAAAACTCCTTACCCATCGCCCTGGCGATCGATCTGCCGACTGATGTTTTTCCTACTCCAGGCGGCCCTACCAGGCATAAAATCGAGCCTTTTGAATCTTTCTTGAGCTTTCGCACCGCTAGATATTCGATGATGCGTTCTTTGACATCCTTGAGCCCATAATGATCAGCCTCAAGAATCTCCTGAGCGGCTTTCATGTCAAAATCATTGGATAGCGGGCTGTTCCAGGGCAGCGAACAGACCAGTTCCAGCCAGTTTCTGGTTACCATGTACTCGCTTGAGGAGGGATCCATGAGGCTGAACTTTTCCAGCTCCTGCTCCACAAGCTCTTTCGTTTCACCCTCAAATTGGAAGCTATCTATTTTCGCCCTGAATTTCTGGACATCGGAGCTTTTCGCGTCGGATGGAAGTCCCAACTCCTGCTTGATTGCTTTTAATTCTTCTTTGAGGAAGTACTCCCGCTGACTTTTTTCAATCTTTTCATTGATTTCAGCCTGAACCTTTTTCTGAATCCTGAGCAGTTCCTGCTCTTTCTTGATGAAAATGAGCACACGCTCCATCCGCTCATGGACATCGAGGGTTTCCAGGACTTTCTGCTGTTCTTTTTTATCGATATTGAGAATGCTCGCGATGAAGTCCGCGATTTTTCCGGGGTGATCGATATTGATCATGTTGAGCCGCATCTCTTCTGAAAACAGAGGGTTGTTTTCGGAAATCTGCTTCATCTCCCCGAGCAGCGCGCGGGTCAGTGCCTTTATTTCGTCCGAATCATCGTTATAGTCATCCAGATAGGCGACAGCAGCCACAATCGGGACCTCTTTGGAGAGGAATTTTTTGATTTTAAAACGTTTGAGTGTCGAAATAAAAATATTGATGCCGCCATCAGGCAGATTGATGCGTTTGACAATTTTGGCGACCGTTCCAACCTGATAAAGGTTGGCTGAATCGAGCGGAGCGTTTTCATCCTGCGCAAGCACAAGCCCGACCATGCCGTCAGCAGACATCGCCTGTTCCACGACCAGAATGTCCG
>CAZZJJ010000016.1:0-15586 GCA_964654405.1 uncultured Treponemataceae bacterium | reverse complement strand
GGCGGATCCAGAATCACCATG
Source organism: uncultured Treponemataceae bacterium (assembly GCA_964654405.1). Classification (GTDB taxonomy): domain Bacteria; phylum Spirochaetota; class Spirochaetia; order Treponematales; family Rectinemataceae; genus JAJTBL01. Next base: position 15,565 of record CAZZJJ010000016.1, on the reverse strand, counting down.
CCGAATTTTCTGCCTTCTTTTTCAAAGGTTCTAAGCTGGTCGAAGGCGTTCGCCAAAAGTGTGGTGACTCGGTCGGCACAAGCGTTTCGGTCTGCATTCTCCTGAACAGCCTTCAGCGCTTCATTCGAAGAATCTACGCAGACGACAGACGCGGCACCTTTTGCAGCGCACAGGATGCCGAAGCCGCCCTGATTGCAGAAAATATCCGCGACCTGCCGGCCTTTGGCGTATCGCGCAGCTGCCGCTCGATTGGCACGCTGATCGAGAAACCACCCCGTTTTCTGTCCGCCCAGGAGATCGACTGAAAAGGCGAGCCCGTTTTCTTCAATAACTATCGAATCAGGCACGCATCCTGACAGAATGCCGGTTGAATCCTCAAGCCCTTCCAGTTTCCGGACCGGGGCGTCTGAACGCTCCATGATTCCGTCAGGTTCAAAAACCTTTTGCAATGCCTCGATGATAAACGATTTTCGCTGATCGACACCAAGGCTGAGAAACTGAGCCGAAAGCCACCGGCCTTTCCTGCCGTCCGAAGCTGTTTCGCCGTTAAATAAATCCACGATAAGTCCCGGAACCGAATCAGCTTCGCCGAAAACCGCTCTAAAGCTTTCTTTTTCAAGATTAAAAAAGCGAGCCCGCCACGCAAGGCTTTCCTGAAAAGCCTGGATAAAAAAGGCGGTGTCGGCGCGGGAGCTGGTACGGGAAAAAATCCTGGCCTGAATTTTGGAAGCGGGGTTGAAAAAGGCATAGCCCAGCTGCTTTCCGCGGCTGTCGCGGACGACGACTTCACTGCCTGACGAGGGGTTCCCATTGATCGCGGCTATTTCATTATCATAAATCCAGGGGTGTCCGCCCCTGATTCGCGTGTCTTCTTTCGGTTTCAGCTGTACTGATGGCATCTGGCTCATGGTGTCAAGGATAGCCTTTTGCTTGCCATCTGCGCAAGCACGGTAAAAGCAGAAATGCACGCGGGAATTCGCTATTGAAGCAAAGCGGCGCATGCGCTACCATAGCCGCGTATGAAAAAGCCATCAGTCGCCTACATATGTTCCAATTGCGGGCACAGCGAGCCAAAATGGCTGGGCCGCTGTCCTGAATGCGGACAATGGAATACACTTGTTGAGCAAAACGCGATGCCTCGCTCGGCGCACGCTGATGTCAAGGGTGAAACCTATCCTGTTCCGATCAAGGCGATTGATCCGGCCAGCGGGACACGGCTGCTTTCAGGCAGTCAGGAACTGGATCGAGTGCTCGGCGGCGGTTTCATGCGCGGCTCTGCGATTCTGCTGGGCGGCGAGCCGGGGATCGGGAAAAGCACCCTGCTTTTGCAGGTTTGCGCGCGGCTTGAAACAAAAGGCCGCGTTCTGTATGTTTCGGGCGAAGAATCGCCGGCACAGATCCGGCTCCGGGCAGACCGGCTCGGCGCGCTTCGTGAAAGTATCGAAGTCCTGTGCGCGACCAATCTGGACAGGATCATGTCCGTTTTTGACGCGGTTAAACCGGTTCTGATTGTCATCGATTCGATTCAGACCATATATTCACCGGAGGCTGGTGCGATACCGGGCACTGCCAACCAGATAAAGTACTGTACGCTGGAAATGACGGATTGGGTCAAAAACCACGATGCCATTATTATTTTTGTCGCTCATGTGACCAAGGATGGTATGATTGCCGGTCCGAAGGTCGCTGAGCATATTGTGGACGCGGTGCTGGCCTTCGAGCAGGCAGAAGGCGATATCAGGGCTCTCCGGGCGTCGAAAAATCGATTCGGTTCCACAGATGAGCTGGGGCTGTATCGAATGAGTTCCGCCGGGCTTGCGGAGCTGACTGACCCCTCCGGTATCCTCTTGGTAAAACGAGATGGCGGGTTGCCGCCTGGCGTCGCGATCGCGATTGTGCATGAGGGGTCGCGCATCCTGCTGGTTGAAATACAGGCGTTGACTGTGCCGGCGAAAGCGGGCATTACGCGGGTTTATTCGGATCGAATTGACGCATCCAGGGTAGCTCGAATCGCGGCGGTTCTTGAAAAGCAGACGGGTCTGCGGCTTTCCGATCAGGATATATATGTGAATGTCGCGGGAGGTGTGAGGCTGGGGGAGCCGGGTATAGACCTTGCGCTGGCTGCCGCGCTGTATTCCGCGCGGACTTCTCAGCCATTACCGCTTGGCTCGGCGCTTGCCGGCGAGCTGTCGCTTGCTGGTGAAATCAGACCTGTCAGACAGATGGGCAAGCGTGCGCGGGCTGCGCGGACGCTGAATTTTTCCAGGGTTATCGGTCCTGGAGAAAGCATAATGCCGGAACATGGCAAAATTGAGCAACAGTCTGGTAGTGATTGGCTTAAAGTCGAATCGCTGAAATCCGCTTTGCGGATATTGTGGAGTAATGAATGAATTTTTTGAATTCTGAAAAGAGAATCATGGGTGTCGCGGTTCCGCTTCTCGCGTTGCGCGATATCGATACTTCCGCATGCGGAGAATTCGCCTCGCTTGTTGCGTTGGGCGATCTTGTAAAAGAGTGGAACATCAATCTTATTCAGCTTTTGCCGGTCAACGATACCGGAACCGGAACTTCGCCATACAGCGCGTTGAGCGCTTTCGCTCTGCATCCGGTTTATATCAGGATTGAAGATGTTTCCTGGAAAGGAGCCGCAGCTGCGAAAGAAAGAATAGCGTCGATGCTTTCTGATTTTAAAACCCGCCACGCAGACAATAAGAGAGTTTCCTTTGAACGGGTTGTCATGGAAAAACTGGCAATTCTCAGAGAGATTTGGAATCTGTCCAAACCGGCACCCATGAAACGAATAGAAGCATTCATCAAGGCTCATTCATGGATCAAGCCATATGCCTGCTTTGTCGTACTGAAATCACGCAATCAAGACAAACCGTGGTGGGAATGGGGCGAGCACCGGAATCCAGCGCCGGGTGATATAGAAAAATTTTGGAATGACCCTGCGCTTTTGCCTGAGCTTTTATTTCACGCATGGCTTCAGATGGTAGCGAAAGAGCAGTTTGCAGCTGCATGCAATTATGTCTTCAGCCTCGGTATCGACATCATGGGAGACATTCCCATTTTGATGAACAAGGATTCTGCCGATGTCTGGCATGAGCGACGCTGCTTCAATCTGGATTACTCAGCGGGTGCTCCTCCCGACATGTATGCAAAGCTTGGCCAGAATTGGGGTTTCCCGCTCTACCGCTGGGACATGATAGAAGAATCAGGTTTCGCATTCTGGAAAAACCGCCTTGCCTATGCCGATGTATTTTATTCGAGTTATCGCATCGATCATGTTTTAGGCTTTTTCAGAATCTGGGGTATCAACAACGCTGAAATCGATGGTTATCTTGGCAGGTTCCTTCCTGAGTACACAATTGAATATCATGAGCTTGCCGCAATGGGCTTTGATCAGGCCCGCATAACCTGGCTGTCCAAACCTCATATCCCAGCTTCGGCGGTTGATGAAACCTTTTCTTCGCTTTCCTTTGATGCCGCGGCAAAAGCGAAGAGCGCGCTCTTAAGACAGATTGGCAGTGAGCCGCTTTATAGATTCAACCCTGCGGTTCGCGGCGGGAAAGATATTCGGGGAATTCTCGGTGAATGCGAAATAACCGGAAAAGTGCTCTCATGGTGGCGTAACCGAACGTTATACGAAGTCGAGCCGGGAAAGTTTGTTCCTTCCTGGGAATATTTCAGAACTGCAGCATGGGAATCCCTGTCTTCTCATGAGAAAAATGTGCTTGAAGCTTTATTTGCTCGAAGGAGAGGCGAGTCGCTGACACTTTGGGAAAACACGGGAAGAAAAATACTTGGCATGGTAACAGGAAGTGTGAAAATGCAGGCGTGTGCCGAAGATCTAGGCGCTGTTCCGCCCTGTGTCCCGACCGTACTCGATGAACTTGGCATCCCTGGTCTGCGCGTACTCCGCTGGTACAGAAAGTGGGATGAAGCCGGGGCTCCTTTTATTGCTCTGGATGAATATCCTGTCAACGCTGTCGCTTGTCCATCGGTTCACGACTCATCAAATGTGCGCCAGTGGTGGGAGGAAGAGGCTGACAAAAAAGCGGTTTGGGATTTGCTTTGCAAAGCTCTGGAAGCGGTTTCCGCGAAAGACACTGCGGCCCCGGAAATACTTGAGCCTGCCGACATGGTGCTTTTTTTAAAAGCATTCGTGACTGTCACTTCCCGCTTCGCCGTTATCCCTCTTCAGGATTTTCTTGCCTGCGATGTGCGCTATCGCGAAGAAAATCCAGCGGATGAAAGAATCAATACCCCGGGGACTATGCATCCTTTTAACTGGGTTTACCGCATGAAACCAACTCTTTCCGCCCTCTATGCTGACAGCGAATTCAGCAGTGTGATCCGAGGCATTGCCAAGATGCGGGCAGCTTCTGTTCATGGAGTATCCTGAGATGGACAATCAGTTGTACCGGAAAGTATCACGCGCATTGCTGGACGGCGCGAAAAGTTCGATTTCCACGATCCTTTTCCTCCTGAAAATCATGGTTCCCACCAGCCTCGCGGTTTCTCTTCTGGGTTGGAGCGGAATTTTGAAGGTTGTGGCTGGATTTCTGGCCCCGCTTATGAAACTCATTGGGTTGCCGGGCGAGGCCGCGTTTGTCTTTATTTCGGGAGCCTTGCTGAACAATTACTCCGCAATAGCGGTGCTGACGAGCCTCGAGTTTTCGCTGCGGGATGCGACTATTCTCGCGGTCATGTGTTTGATATCGCATAACCTTATCGTTGAAACAACAGTAATGAAATCGACCGGATCATCAGCGCTGAAAATGGTTATTCTCAGGGTCGGCACCGCGTTTATAGCGGCATTCATTCTGAATCTGCTGTTATCGCGTTCAAGCGCCGGCATTGTCTTTTCTGAAGGAACGTCAGCCGGCTCGATGGCTTTTCTGCCGATGCTGGCCGCCTGGGGAATTTCGACCCTCAGACTCGTTATCAAAATCATCATCTACGTTCTAATCATCATGATAACGCAAAGCATTTTTGAAGAATTCAAACTCATGGATTTTCTTTCAAAATTACTTGAACCGTTTATGAAATTTTTTGGCCTGCCCGCAAAAGCCAGCTTTCTGTGGATTGTCATCAATATTGTCGGATACGCATACGGGGCGGGTATTCTGAAAAGCGAAGCTGAATCAGGGCGCATGACAAAGCAGGAAAGCGATTTGTTCAATCACCACGCGGCCATTTCTCATTCGCTGTTGGAAGATACTATCCTCTATTCAGCGCTTGCGATCCCTTTGTTCTGGCTCGTCGTTCCCAGGCTTGTGCTGGCAACAGCTTCCGTGTGGATTGAACGAGGCCGCAGGCATTATTTCAAGCGATCATTCAAGGTTGGCACCCGCTGAGATAGAGCATAATTTTTAAAACTGAATCAGAGCCCTGAAAAACTCAGCCATTTTGCGCTGAAAGCAAGGAGGCTGAACCAGCCCAGCATTTCAGCCGCAAATGCAAGCGCGATAACTGCGAAAAAGACAATTCGAACTGCTGTCAACTTCCGGGGCTCTTGATTGTTTCGCCGCGGAATCGAGGGAAGGGCAATCAGAACACTGAGCAAGACGTAGACAACAGCCGCTATTGCCTTTGAAAGCCCTTTGTTTATCATGCTGAATTCTTCAACTGATGCTCCTAACCTCGCGAAGAAACCCGTGATAGCCGAAAGGTTGCCAAAGGCCATGATAAAGCCGAACAGAACCAGCACTAGGCCTGACACAATCCTGACCTTGTTACCCTGCTTTTTGAAAAATCCAAGCACCGGTTTGAGCCGATCGAAAAACAAACCTGTCGCGATAAACGGAATCGCGAAACCAGAAGAATAAGCCACAAGGAGCAGGGCTGAATTTATAAGATTTCCATCTCTTCCTGCGTACAGCAGAATCGATGCAAGAATCGGACCGATGCAGGGCGACCAGCCCGCGGAAAAAGCCAGCCCCAGAATGAACGAACCAGCAATGCCATGCGTTTTTTTGCCGGTAAATTTTCCTATAAGCCTCGTATCCGCTCCCAACAGCTTGATAAAATCAAAGATGAGGTTGAGACCCAGCAGAATTATGATGATGCCGCCGGCGAGGCTGATAATCTGTGAAGCGCCGGCTCTGCCAAGAAACATGGCTGATCCTGAAAAAATCAAGGCAAAGGCGGTAAAGGCGGTCGTAAAGCCCAGCGAAAAGGCGATGCTTCGGACAAAAACCCGAGCGCGTGAATTTCGTTTTTCAAGGTCAGCGACCGTAGTGCCTGAAATGAACGAGAGATAGGCAGGCACCAGCGGAAGCACGCAGGGGGAGAGAAAGGACAGAAGGCCTGCGAGTATGGCGGCTGGAATTCCGGGCTGGTTCATTTTTTCGCCAATTCGCTTAAAATTGCGACAAGTTCAGGATTGGCATAATCGTAGGCACCGATCAGCGCAGCAATGAACATTCCGTTTTTATCGATCAGATAGGTAGTCGGAATCCCTTGTGAAGCATAAGTCCTGGATAGCAGGTTCTGTGGATCCAGGTAAACGGGATAGGTCATTTTCTGTTGAGCGACAAATTTCTTGACTGTATCGGGAGTCTCACCGACACTGACCGCGAAAACCTCAAAATTCTGCCCTTTCATGGTGTTGTGGAGTTTTTCGATTGTTGGAATTTCCTGTTTGCAGGGAGGACACCAGGTAGCCCAGAAATTGAGCAATATGACTTTTCCTTTAAGCGAACTTCTCGATTTTGTTTCTCCGGAAAGCGTGGTGACTTTAAAGTCCTGATACTGGAAGGCTGGTTCGAAAATGTAGAAACCAAGCTTTTCGAGCCTTTCCGCGTACCAGGGGCGGTTCTGCGCAGCGAAAGCGGGAACCAGGGACGTAATCAACATGAGAAGGAGAAATGATATAAACGCCGCATGGGGCAAATTTCGTTTTAAAAACATCTTATACCTCAGACAATCAGAATTTTTCAAATCAGAATCCGAATGGTGAAGGTTCGGGATTCGATTTATTAAAAAAATACTATATTAGGAAGGCTTTGGGCAAGCACAATTTTGATGGTTGTCGAAAGAAGCAAAAAAATGGTATCTTAAGCCAAGAGTTTGAGGAGAATGAATGAAATTCAACAGAACTTTCTATGAAGAAGAAACTGAAGCTGAAGCAAAAAAGGCCGCTCCAAAGCCGGATGAAATGCTTCAGGAACGCTTTCTTAAAACACGCACCATCCTTCTGACTGGTGAGGTAGATAAGGATCTTTCGGAAAAAGTCATAAAAAACCTTTTGCTCCTGGAAAGCATTTCCGATGAGCCGATTACCGTGCTCATCGATTCACCGGGGGGCGATGTTTACGCGGGATTTTCAATATTCGACATGATACGCTTCATTAAAGCGCCGGTGAGAATTGTCGGCATGGGTCTCGTGGCCAGCGCAGCGGCGTTGATTCTGCTGGCGGTGCCGAAAGAGCGTAGGTTCGGTCTGCCCAATTCGTCATATTTGATTCATCAGCCGCTTTCCGGCATTCAGGGAGTGGCTACAGAGATTGAAATCCACGCCCGCGAGCTTGAAAAAACCAGAGAGCGATTGAACAGGATCATCGCTGAGGCTACCGGTCAGACCGTTGAACGCGTTTCCAGAGATACGGATCGCGATTACTGGATGAACGCGTCTGAAGCTGCCGAGTATGGGCTCATTGAAAAAATAATCGACAAACGGGCAGATTTATCCTGAATTTTTTCTGAAATTTCAATCAAAAGCGCACATGGCGCGCGTATATCCTTATGAGAGGCTTTTCCAGGAGGATGCATGCGCGCCAGATTTTTTATTGTAGGCTTTATTTTCATTATCCTGTCGCTCTGCAGTTTCCAATGTTCCCTGCCATGGAGTGCTGCTGATAATCAAGAAATATCGATTGTATCATACAATGCACACAATCTTTTTGATGATGTTGATGACGGAAACGAGTATCCCGAATTTAGAATTGCTGCAGGAAAGTGGAATTCCAGCCTCTACCAGACAAGACTGAAAAACACCGCCGATGCCATTCTGTCTCTCTCCCCTGACGTGAAAAATGGACCAGATATCATTTGTCTTGAAGAAATTGAAAGTATCAAAGTCTTAAAGGACCTTGCTGACGGGCCTTTGAAGAATCAGGGATACCGATGGTTCGCCGCAGGAGGGCCGGAAGATTCAGCCATACACAGCGGCGTCCTTTCACGGATACCGGTTGTGGATATAAAGGCGCACGCCTTTGCCGATGTCTGGGGTTTCGGTCCCGGCAGAGATATTCTGGAACTGCAATTTGATCTTGCGGGTGGGGTGAAAAAAGAAAAGACGGCAGGAGATGAACTCATCCTTTTTGTATGCCATTGGAAATCGAGGCGGGAAGGGAATGAAAAAACCGAGCCAGCGCGGAGGGCTTCAGCTGGCCTGGTTCAGTCGCGGATACGGAGCATTCTTGCTGAAAAGCCTTCTGCGAATGTCGTTGTCTGCGGTGATTTCAATGAATCGCCGGATGAGTTTGCGCGGAATAAGGGTGCGTATCCAACGGCTTTTATGCCGCTGGATTCACTTGCTGGTCCTGATACTGCAGAATGCATCCCGGTGACTGACAGGCGTGAAACGGCATCTTCGGAAACTGTACGTCCCGTCCTCTTTTCACCGTGGAAAGAATCTGGCGGGTTTTCTTATTCATATCGGGGGTCGCGGGAACAGATCGATGGTTTTTTGCTGAGTTCGGCTTTGCTGGACAGCCGGGATCTTGAATTTCTGCGTTTTGAGCCCAGCCGGTGGGATAAGCTTTTCAATGAAAAACAGGAGCCTTCAGTCTGGAATGGACATGCCGGGTATTCCGATCATGTGCCGATACTTCTTGTGCTTTCCCGGGAGCGATAGTGAAGGGTTGCTGTTGTTCATTTTACAAACAGCGTAATTGAGGAAATTTGGTCGGTTTCCGCTCCAAGTTTGCTGTACAAATGCTCAAAGTCAGCATATAAATCTGGGATATGCAGAGTTTTATTTCAACGCTTTGGGAGCGTTTCGGTTTGAATGCTTATATCCGCGGAGATTATGAAAAAGCCGAACGCTGGTTTCGAAAATTGGAACAGCGCGAACCCGATGCGATCAGTGTGCTGAGAAATCTTGGCGTAATTTTGCTGGCAAGAGGCGACGCGGAAGGAGCTGAGTCTTATTTATTGAGAGAAGAAAAATTATATGGCAAATCCTTTCACCGGCATGCGGGGCTTGCTGATATCGCGTATGCGAGGGGCAAGAGAAAAGAAGCTGAGCGCCGGTATGCGCTCGCATTGCAGGAGCCGGAATGCCAGCCCGGTGGCAAGGCTGAAGCCAGCAGATCATTGCTGGAAAAGCGTCTTTCGATATGCTCCTCAGAAGACGCGTTTGCCCGCAGCAGGGAATCCATGAAGATTTTCCGCGAAGCCGAGGAATTGAGCCATGAAAAAAAATATGAAGAAGCAGTACTGAAATTCAAAGAATCCGCAGCTCTCGACGAAACCAACTGGCCGGCACTGAATAACGCAGGGAGTATCTGTCTGAATCAGCTTGGCAGAAACCGGGAAGCGCAGGAATTTTTTGAAAAGGCGTTTGAAATATCCAAAAACATTCAAGTTGCGCGAAACCTTGATCTGGTGATGAGAAAAAATTCAAAGGAACTGAAATGATAAATATGTTTGAAAAATCGCATTATGATGCGCGCAATGACGCAAGCGAAATTTTTCGTGCCGGTGTGGATCGGGTCAACCCCCTCAAACTGCTGGATGTGACACTGGCGCTGACAGGCAATGTTTTAACCGTCAAGCACGCGAAAGGCGAGGAACGCTATTCTCTCGATGCTTACCGCCATATCGTCGCGGCGGGCTTTGGCAAGGCTTCGGCTGTCCTTGCTGAGGGGCTTGAGCGGAAACTAGCCGGGATGGTCGAAGAAGGAATCGTTGTTACCAAATCAGCGGAGACGGCACAGTGTGCAACCATAAAAATTCTTGAAGCCGGCCATCCAGTGCCGGATGAGCGATCGGTTTCAGCGGCGCACAAGATTTTATCGCTTGCTGCAAAAGTCCGGGAATGGGAAAGAAAAGGCGAGCATTGCCTGGTAATCATGCTGGTATCTGGCGGCGGCTCAGCGCTTTTATGTGCTCCTCTGCCCGGAATATCACTGCAGGAGAAAGCGCTTGCAACAAAATTGCTGCTGGGAAGCGGTGCGACCATTCAGGAAATGAACGCTGTCAGGAAGCACCTTTCAGCAGTAAAAGGCGGGAAACTCGCGGAAGCCTTCGCACCGGCTGAAATTCTGTCTCTCGTACTGTCCGATGTTATCGGCGATGATCTGGACGCCATAGCCTCTGGCCCAACGGTACCGGACAGTTCAACATGGCAGACGGTTCATTCGGTTTTAATAGCACGGAATGTTATGGATCAAATGCCTCCATCGGTTCGGGATATGGTACTGAAAGGCGAAGCGGGCAAAATTCCGGAGACTCCGAAACTCCATAGTTTGGATTCAGAGCCTTCATTCTTCAATAACACCAAAACTGTACTGATTGGCAGCAATATGCTGGCTTTGCAGGCTGCACGGTGCAAAGCGGAAGCACTAGGATATAAAACTTTCCTGCTGACATCGCGGCTGACCGGTGAAGCACGCGAAACTGCCCGGCTATTTCCTGCCCTGGCTTCAGATATCGCTGAATATGGTATTCCAGTGACAAAGCCGGCCTGCCTGATCGCGGGAGGCGAGACCACCGTCACATTGCGGGGAAATGGCTTAGGTGGGAGAAATCAGGAAATGGCGCTGGCTGTTCTGACGCTGCTTGATGACAATAAACCGGGACATCGCAATGCGGTTTTTCTGTCCGCAGGTACTGATGGGAATGACGGTCCGACTGATGCCGCAGGAGCCTTTGCGTCGATGGAGCTGAAGATGGCAGCCGAAAAGCAAGGTCTTTCCGCGCTTGAGTATCTTCAGGAAAATGACTCATATCATTATTTTGAACAGATTGGCGGGCTTCTAAAGACAGGGCCGAGCGGAACCAACGTCTGTGATATGCAGATTTTGATCGTGCCTTGAGGGAGTGCTTTTGTGACTGCATGACGAAAAGAGAGAAATAGAGTACTATTGAATCTATGCAATCATCCGGGCCGCTCATTGTTCAAAGCGATATGACAATTCTTCTCGATGTTCACGCTCCTGATGCCGAGCCAGCCCGTGAAGCGCTGGGAGCTTTCGCCGCTCTTGAAAAAAGCCCTGAGCACTTGCACCAATATAGAATCAGTCCGCTGTCACTCTGGAATGCAAGTGCGGCGGGGTTGCGGCCGGATGAAGTTATCGAAAGCCTTGAAAAATTTACTCGATATGAAATCCCCAGAGATGTGCCTTTTATTATTAGAGATACTATGTCCCGATTTGGCGCTCTTGTTTTGCGTGAAGCCTCGGAGAAGGATGGGCGCGGTTCAGATTTCCTTGAACTGCACTGCAGAGATGAGGAAACAAGAACAAGAATCATTTCTGATCAGAAACTCGCGAAGTGGCTTGTTCCGCAGGGAAAGAAATTTCTGCTGAGACTCGTAGACAGGGGAACGGTCAAAGTTGAACTTCTGAAGCGGGGATATCCCGTGAAAGATGAAGCGCCGCTTCTGGAAGGCAGTGCTCTGGAAATAGCGTTGAAGTTTGAGAAACCGGATGGGACGCGATGGGTACTGCGGCCATATCAGGACGAAGCAGTCCGCGCATTTTTAGGCGGCAATAAACCTGGCTATAACTACGGTGTCATTGTGCTTCCCTGCGGATCGGGGAAGACCATCGTTGGAATGGCGGCCATGGTAGCTATCAGAAAAAAAACGCTAATCATTACGACCAACATTGTCGCGGTTCATCAATGGCGCAATGAGCTTCTTGATAAAACAAATCTTGAGCGGGAGCAGATCGGCGAATATACCGGGGCAGCCAAGGAAATCAAGCCAGTGACAATCGCCACCTATCAGATTCTTTCATGGCGGCCAGACAAGGAATCGGATTTCCCCCATTTTGATTTGCTGAGAAAGCAGGACTGGGGATTGGTCATCTGTGATGAAGTCCATCTCCTGCCGGCTCCGGTATTTCGTGTTGTTGCGGAAATGCAAGCGGTTCGCCGTCTCGGCCTCACGGCGACGCTGGTTCGCGAAGACGGCAGAGAAGGTGAGGTGTTCAGCCTTATCGGTCCCAAGCGATACGATGTACCATGGAAAATACTGGAAAAGAAAGGATTTATCGCCGAGGCTTTTTGCAAGGAAATAAGGGTTCCAATGGATGATGCCACAAGGCTTTCCTACGCGGTAGCTGAAAGAGGCAGAAAGCTCCGAATCGCGGCTGAAAATCCTCTGAAAGATGACGTTGTGCGATTTCTACTCTCTCATCACCGCGGCGAATCAATATTGATCATCGGCCAGTACATCAGCCAAGTTTCGCGTTATGCGGCATTGCTTGATGCTCCGCTGATAACCGGCACAACGCCTGATTCATGCCGCGAAGAACTCTATGACGCTTTCAGGCGCGGAGAAATAAAAGTCCTTGTTACATCCAAAGTGGCCAATTTCGCGATCGACCTTCCTGACGCGTCCGTCGCGATTCAAATCTCTGGCACCTTCGGCAGCCGGCAGGAAGAAGCGCAGCGATTGGGGCGAATCTTAAGACCCAAAGAACAAAACAGCTTTTTCTATTCGCTTGTTTCCAGATACAGCGTTGAAGAAGAGTACGCTGACAATCGAAGAAAATTCCTTGTTGAGCAAGGCTATCGGTATTCGATAGAGGCATGGGAGTGAAAATGGAAACCTTGAAGCCGGAAAATTCGCAGTGGCGTTCTGCAATGCTCAAGATGGAAAAACGGAATCTCAAAGCGCTTGTCAGAAATTATCTTCAACCCGGTCCCGATGAAGCCTCACCTGAAAAGCTTGTTTCTCAGCTGGCAGAATACCTGAAGAAAACAGAAACCCAAGAGAGGATAATCGCCCTTCTTGATGATTTTGATCTGGTGCTCATTGGGCTTGTTCTGCTAAAAGGAAGCCTTTCGCGCCAGGATGCGATACTCATTCTTCGGGGTGAGGTGTCGGAGTATGAACTGGATTTCAGACTTGATAGTCTGGTTGAGCGATTGGTGCTGTATTTGGAAAAAGATGCCATCTACAACCTGACCCCATTTTTCAAGCAGCCACTTCTTTTTCGATGGACAATCCAGGATCTTGTTTTCGGGACCCATCACTCGGGAAATGGTCCGGCCGAGTCGCGTTATTCGCTCCAGGACCTTTTTATTTCAGCAGCATTTATTGTTAAATTTGAACCATCCCTATTCAGAAAAAATGGTCAGCTTACCGCCCGCGCTGTCACCAAGCTCCAGCAGTATTTCAAGACTGACGAGCAAGCGCCTGAGATTATCAAAACAATTATTGCTGATTTCGAGCAAAAATCTTTCCTCTCAAGAAAAGACCATTCAGCTCAGTTGAACGAAGATGTCTTTGCGCGTTTTTTGCTGGACTCTGCGGCAAACAACCCGCTTTCGCTGGTGTTGACTCCATATCCGGAGATCAGCACGGCACTATTGCCGTTTCTTTCTCATGCTTTCAGATTCTCTGGCAAAGGATTGATGAGATTCCTCAGAATTCTTGCCATCGCGAATTCTATAAAAATCGATCCTTCTGAAATTGTGGAGAAGTTGACCAGGTTCGGCCTTTTGCTGAAGGATAATGACGACTATATCTGTATCGCACAACGCGCAAGAATGCGCGGCATCAAAAACGATTCCCTACAAAAGCCGCAATTGCTCATCGATGGAACCGGCATCATTCATCTGCTTCCCGACGCGGGGCTTGATGTCTTCCTAGCTTTGCTTAAAATCGCAGAACTGCGGAGTGCTGCTCAAATCTGGTCTTTTGAAATTACCCGGGAGTCTGCAAAAAAGGCTTTTGCAGAAGGATATGCCGCATCGGGAATTCTCGATGAACTGGCGAATCTGGCACAGGGCTCTGTCCCCGAGATGCTGGCCATGACACTTGAGTCCTGGGAACGGGAGCATGTTTCACTGCGTATCATGAAAGGATATGTCGTATCGTTCGATGATGAAATGGCGGGAATCCTTGAAGCGGGGAAAGCTTTTGATAATCTTCGAGTGACCAGACTTGCAAAAAATCTAGTGTTTCTAGACAACCATCAAGCGAAACTGATCCCTGAGATTCTCGGAAAAATTGGATTGCCAATACCGCCTGTCATGACATCATCGGGATCAGACCACGGGAAACCTCTTCTGCCAGCGCTGGAAGCCAGAGCTTCCGCCCTATCCAACACAGTCCGCAACTATGCAGGTTCCAGTGAATTTGCTATAATTGACTTTGACAGACAATGTGAGCAGGAAAAACTGCCGCTCCCAAAGGATTCATTATCCCTTCGGCAGCTGTTGGAAGAATTATCAGCCATGGAAACAAGCGACAGAATCCGCAGTGTATTGGAAGAACGGATTCGGAGAAAGCTGATAATCTCAGCAGAACAGCTTCAGATGTTGAAAGCAGATATGGAGCACGATGAAAGGCTTGGCAGGGCCATGAACGGCGGTCATTCGGCGGAAGGACTGAACTTTCAGGGCAAGCTGCATATTATAAAAGGGGCGCTCAAAAATAAAAAAGCCCGGTTGACCGTGCAATGGATTTCTGAGGGGCGTGAACTGAAAACGGAAATGAGACCCGCGAGCCTTGAAAAAACCGACAAGGATTACCTCCTCACCGGCGAGGACCTTGCATCGCATAGCCCCTTGACACTCAGGGTCGGCACTATACGCTACCTTGCCCTGTCGGAAGGAATTATTTCCTAAACCGGAAGAAAAAGGACAGACAATGAAAAATGACAATAACCAATTGAAACTGGCAGTACTTATAGATGCTGACAATACGCAGGCGACAATAATCGAAGGACTTCTCGCTGAAATCGCTAAATATGGTGTCGCAAGCGTCAAGCGAATTTATGGCGACTGGACCAATACCAACCTGCGCTCGTGGAAAGACAAACTCCTTGAGTATGCGATACAGCCTGTGCAACAGTTTTCCTACACATCGGGGAAAAATTCCACCGACAGCGCCATGATAATCGACGCGATGGATCTGCTCTACACCGAGAATCTGGATGGCTTCTGCATTGTGTCCAGTGATTCGGATTTTACCCGCCTCGCGGCGCGCCTGCGTGAAGATGGAAAACTCGTCCTTGGTTTCGGCCAGCGCAAAACACCCAAACCCTTCGTCGCCGCATGCGATAAATTCATTTATACTGAAATACTCCGCGAAAGCGATGAAGAAAAAGAAAGCAAGTCTGAAAAAGATGCCCAGGTAAAGAGCCAGAATGACATAAAGACTGACCATCGCATCAAAGCCCTGCTGGTCAGTGCCGTTGAAGACGCAGCGGATGAATTCGGCTGGGCCTATCTGGGTGCTGTCGGAACCTATATCGCAAACCGTCAGCCTGAATTCGACCCGCGAAATTACGGCTTCAGAAAACTCGGAGACCTTATCAAAGCTTCAGCGCTTTTTGAAATTGACGAGCGAGCCAACCCTATGGATCCAGGCAAGCAA
>CAZZJJ010000015.1:0-15757 GCA_964654405.1 uncultured Treponemataceae bacterium | reverse complement strand
TCCAACCTGGACGCCAAGCTCCGTGTTCAGATGCGCGCCGAGCTTATCGAGCTTCATGACCGCCTCCAGGCAACCATGATCTATGTTACCCACGACCAGGTCGAAGCTATGACAATGGGCGACAAGATCGTCGTCATGAAGGATGGAAAAGTCCAGCAGATCGGTTCACCGCTGTATCTGTACAATAACCCGATCAACAAGTTTGTCGCCGGCTTTATCGGCTCACCTCCGATGAACTTCCTCAATGTCAAGGTCAGCGAGGAAAATGGCGTCATCTGGATTGATGAGGGTTCCTTCAAGATTAAACCTGCCGAAGCGCATGTTCCCCTGCTCAAGGCCTATGTCGGCAAGGAAGTCTTTTTCGGTATCCGGCCGGAAGATCTGCCGATTCCCGAAGAACACCATGACAACACCTTCAGAGCCAAGGTTACGCTTGTTGAACCGCTGGGTGCCGAGATTCATCTCCAGGCAGCGACCGCCACGCAGACCATGACAGCCAGAATTCCGCCTCACCACCTCTACAAGCATGGTGATGAAATCGAATTCGCTCCAGTGATGACAAAGGCTATCTACTTTGACAAGGAAACTGAAAAGAGCATACTTCCGGTCAAGTGGAACGAGCAGGAATAATTTGATTCAGACTGGCTGATCGCCAATGTTTCTCAAGCAATAAAAGCGGCTGTCCTGCGAATCAGGATAGCCGTTTTTCATTAATATAAATCATTTCGTAAGGGGGTGCTGTCTGAAAGAGTCTGCTGACCTGATACTGGCGGCTCGAAAGGTGTATCTGTGCAACCCGGCTTTTCAGACTGCCCAGGCTGTCGCTGTCAAAGACGGCCGGATCGTCGGCATTGGGAGCAGAGATGAGCTCGAAATCCGCTATTCGGCGCAGCGGTTTCTGGATCTCTCCAGCCAGTATGTCTATCCAGGCTTTATCGATCCGCATTGCCATTTCCTGAGTTATGGCTATGTTCTCCAGCGGGCTGATCTTTTCAGTACGGCTTCCTGGGATGAGGTTCTGGAACGGCTGGCATCGTATAAAGCAAAAAAACCAGCTTTCTGGATTCTGGGGCGAGGCTGGAACCAGAATGATTGGGTGACAAAAGAATTTCCAGATCGAACCCGTTTGGACGAACTTTTTCCCGGTAATCCAGTGCTACTCACCAGAATCGATGGCCATGCGGCGATTGCGAACGCCCGGGCTCTGCGTCTTGCCGGAATCACGGCGGATACGCGGGTCAAAGGCGGAGCGGTTTCCGCAGAAAATGGCAGTCCGACCGGGCTTCTTTTGGATAACGCGATTGATCTGGTCAGGGCTGTCATTCCTGCGCCAAGCCGCGAGGAAATGACCGATGCCCTGCTCCGTGCGCAACAAAACTGTTTTGCGGCGGGGCTGACCTCAGTTTCCAACGCAGGCACCGAACTCGATGAAGCCATTCTCATGCACCGCCTTCAGGTTGAAGGTCGAATGAAAATGCGCATCTACGTGATGCTCGCTGCCGGAGCTCGAGAGACTGCATTCGCCCTCGGCAAGGCTCCGGACGGCTGTCCCCTGCCGGGCGGCATTTTTCAGAATGAAAGCCTTTCTATCCGATCCTTCAAGATGTTTGCTGACGGCGCGCTGGGCTCCCGCGGAGCCTTTCTCCTTGAACCCTATGCCGATGACCCGGACAACCGGGGGCTTTTAACCTGTCCGCAACAAGATTTGGAACGTCAATGCAGCATCGCGGCTGACTGCGGCTATCAGATGAACGTTCATGCAATCGGGGATGCTGCCGCCAGAATGGTTCTGGACAGCTACGCTCGGTTTTTAAAGCCCGGCAATGATCTGCGCTGGCGGGTCGAGCATGCCCAGCTCATCCACGCTGATGACCTGCCCAAATTCGGGCGCTATGGAATAATCCCTTCGGTTCAGACAACGCACGCAACCTCGGACATGAAGTGGGCGACGGCGAGGCTTGGAAAGCACCGGATGCCTTACGCGCACATCTATCGGGAACTGCTGGCTCAAAATGGCTGGCTTGCGAATGGAAGTGATTTTCCTATTGAAAAAATCGAACCGCTTCGCGGCTTCCGTTCGGCGGTTTTCAGAACAAATGACGAAGGCGAACCGAAAGGTGGCTTTCAGCCTGAAAACGCACTGACCCGTGAAGAAGCGCTGAAAGCCATGACCATCTGGGCGGCGAAAGCCAATTTTGAAGACCACCTGAAAGGCAGTATTGAAGCGGGAAAACTGGCTGATTTTACCGTCCTGCCCGCAGACCTCATGGAGGTATCAGAAGAACGGCTGAGATCCATCAAACCTTCGATGACCATCGTCGGTGGAGAAATTGTCTTTTAATTTGATGCGAATTTGATAAAAAAAGCTGTCGGAGCCAGGCCCCGACAGCTTTTATCTGCTATTCTTCGGTTTTTGTTTCCTTTTTAGCTTTCTTTTCTGCACGCTTCTCTTTTAGAGACTTCTGGGGTTTCTTTTTTTCAGCCGATTTCGGTTTATCCTGTGATTTCATAGGTACCTCCACAATCTTCTTTCTATTATCGGCAGATACATTCTGGCAATCAATCACTTGTGTCACGAAGATTGTATATTTCTCCAGCCTGGGCTTACCTCGTCTTTGAGTCAGGTTCTCCCGAAGTCACAAGGCCCATAACCAGGAATGCCGCGACCATACACACGGAACAGAAAAGGAAAATGCCGCGGTATCCCGCCAGGTCGATGATAGCGCCGGTCAGGACTGGCGCGAGAATGGCGGCTGCCTGGCTTGCTGTATAATATAAGCCTGTGTAGACGCCCATGGTTCCCCAGCTCGCCATCTGCCACAGCATGGGGAATGAATTGGTAACGACGGAAACCCAGAACATGCCGAATACGAACATGATGAGCCAGAAGCTGAAAAGCCGAATGGATGGGGACAGCCCCGAGGTCAGCGGATCATGCAGGAATAGAATCCCGGTTATGATGGCAATCACGATAAGACTGGTTCTGATAGTCTTTTTTCGTCCGACTCGATGGGCGACATATCCCGATGGAATCGCGAAAATGGCATAGGCAATACCGACCATCCCAGCTGCGAGCGCTGCACTGCCGGAAGATGTTTTCAGTACATCAACGGAATATTTTCCGATAAAGGGCAAAACGCCCTGGTATCCCAGGAACCACAGGAAAAGCGAGACGAGAATATACAGCGCGCTTTTGTCCTGCTGGGAAGCCACAGACTTAAAACTCTGCAATATCGGGACTCGTTCTTCGTTTTCGGCTTTTCCAGGCTGCTTTTTTTCTTTGATGAAAAAGAAAAGAAACAGCACTGCAATGATGACAAAGAGCCCGGCAAGCGGGAAGGGCAGTCTGTCTTTGGTGTGCCCCAGAATCGGCAGAACCAGGTCGATATCCATGAGCCGGGCAAGTCCGATAGTGCCGACGATGCTGGCGATGCCGCCCATGGTGTTGATGACACCGTTAGCTTCGGAGCGGAATTCAGCCGGGATAATGTCCGGCATAAGGGCGACAACCGGACCTCTGGCTGATTGCTTGACCAGATTGAGGCAGAAAATCAGGGCAATGAGTGCTCCCAGCGAAATTCCCGCAGCATAGGGAAGAAGGCCGAAAAAGAGGGCTGTCAGCGGAAGCAGGGTAATTATGTATGGCATCCTGCGCCCTATGCGGGTATCTGTTCGATCCGATACCACGCTGGCGAGCGGAATGAGAAAAAGGGCGAAAATGTTATCCAGCGTCATGATAAAGCCTACGAGCGTCATGGACGAAACATATTTCCCCAGGAAAATCGGCACATAGGTATCATAGAGCGGATCCATCAGCCCCATGGTGAAAAAGCCGAATCCGATGAGAAATGTCAGTTTCAGATAGGGTTTGAATCCCGCCTTTTTCTCATTCATGGCCATGCTCCTTATTGAAGAGTGTTAAATCCTATCCAGACATACTACACCATGGGAGCGAATCTGCAAGGGGAAAACCTGTGCCTCTCCGAAAACTTTTTTCATGTAATCGATATATTCGGCTATCCGTCCCGAAGGCAGATAAACCTGGATTGTTCCGGCGAACCCGCCGCCATGGACACGGCATGCTCCATCTTTGCCGAGGAATTTCTCGGTCAGCGCAAGGGCTACTGCGATATTCTGATCCCGCACCGCTCCCGCAGGCACAATGTTCTGTAAAAGCCGCCATGAGGAAAGGCCTGATTCTTTGACCAGCTCGAAATACACAGAAAGATCGCCGCGCTCCAAAGCCTCTTTCATGCCTGCCGCTCTCCGCGTTTCAGCGGCAAAGTGCAAAGCCCGCAAAAATGCCCGGTCTCCTATTTTCTTTCGGATTTCAGGCGCCTGAGCGAGAATCTCCTGCTCCGAAACTTCGTTCAGGGTCTGCTTCCCAAAAAGATTTGCGACAGCTTTCATCTCAGCGGGAATACCGGCGTAGTCATCGGTCAGATCGGCATGGCTGCTTCCTGAGTTCACAACAATGAGCTCATACCCATGCGCTGAAAAATCGAATGCGAGCTGTTCTATGCCCGGTCTGGATGGTTCGGCAAAATCGATGGCGCAGATATTGCCGAGGGCGCAGGCAATCTGATCCATCAGGCCGCAAGGCTTGCCGAAATATTCGTTTTCAGCATATTGCCCTCCGATTGCCAGTTCAGTCGGGCTTGCTTCAATACTATTGACCGCTGCTATAATGCTGCCGATGAGTACTTCGAAAGCAGCCGAGCTGGAAAGGCCAGAGCCAGGCAGAACTGTCGAGTCCATGCAGGTATCGAAGCCCCGGAGCTTGGGGCTGTTTGCTTTTTTCGAGAGGAAGGCCGCTAGACCCCGCGTGAGTGCCGCAGAGCTTCCTTTTTCATTTGCGCGAATGGAAATGTCGGCAATGTCGACTGAAAAGGGCTTATACCCCTCGGACCAGACGTTCACGAGAGAATCCTGTCTGGGAAGCACTGCGGCCAGCATGTCAAGGTTGATCGACCCTGCCAGGACTCTGCCATGGTTGTGGTCGGTGTGGTTTCCTCCCAATTCCGTACGTCCCGGGCAGGAGAACCAGGTGACAGCCTCAGTCTGTGGGGCGTTCGAATGTGAATCGCTGCGAGTCCATGCTCTTACTCTGTCCTCGAGCTTACGGTATCGCGCTGATGCGGCGGGATATTCCGCTTCGGAATACAATTCCTTGAGCGAATGCAAAATCGGCACTGCTGAAGGTATCATGAGACAATTCGGGCTTTGTGTTAAATTCATATCCATGATGCTGGACAGTATGCCGTTCAACTGGCTTTTTGTACAGGATGCCAGTATATTTTGACGCATGAAAGAGCAAAGTGCTGAAAAAAAGAAATTTCGCCCGGGATGGAGCGCTATCGCTGCCGCCATTCTTGTTTTGCTGTTTATCGTTGGATCGGGCTTTGTCGCGGGCCTTCCGGATTTATCGGATCCCCAGCTCAAGCTCTCTTCAAATACCGTTTCGGTCGAAAAAATCGGCAAAGACCTGTATTTTCTTCCAAAAGCTGAAAAAAAGCCGCTCGGATTCATTTTTTATCCAGGAGCCAAGGTTCCTGAAGGTGCGTATTCGTATCTTGCCAGGGCGCTGGCTGAAAAAGGCTATCCCGCGGTCCTTCTCAAAATGCCCCTGGGTTATGCGATATTCGACACAAAAGCAGCTGCTCGCGCAATACAACAGCTGCAGGAAACAAAAGCATGGGTTGTGGCGGGTCATTCGCTTGGAGGAGTCGCCGCTGCGATGTTTGCCCGCGACAATCCCGGAACAGTAAAGGGCGTTGTTTTTCTCGCTTCATATCCTGCAGGCGGAAGCTCGCTGGCGCAGACGGATTTGCAGGCTCTCAGCATTTCGGCGAGCAATGATATGCTTGCGACTTCGGAGAAAATTGAAAAGGCGAAACCGCTCATGCCTCCGAAGGCGGAATACCAGGTCATCCAGGGCGGCAATCATGCCCAATTCGGTACCTATGGTGTCCAGAAGGGAGACGGAGTTGCCGAAATTCCAGCAAGCCTTCAGCTTTCAGCTGTCATAGAGTCGGTACTTGCTTTTCTTGCCAAGGCGATGTAATGCTCGGCTGATTCCCGTATTTTTCTCGCTTCCTCATCGCTGACCTGTCTTACAACTTTTGCCGGATTGCCGAGAATCATACTGCGGGGAGGGAAATGCTTGTTTCCAGTCACAAGAGCTCCCGCGCCGACTATACTCTCCGTTTCAATTTCAGCGCCGTCGAGGATAATGGCCCCCATGCCAATCAGACAGCAATCATGAACGGTACAGGCATGGACAATAGCGCCATGTCCGACCGTCACATCATCGCCGATGATGCATGGATGGTTGTGAGCGACATGGAGGACGGCCCCATCCTGAATGTTGGACCGTTTCCCAATCTCTATCGGCGCAATATCGCCCCGCACCGTCGCGTTGTGCCAGATTGAAGAGTCCTCTTTCATGAGCACATCGCCGGTTACCGATGCCGAAGGCGCAATGAAGGCGGTTTTTTCCTGCATGCCAGTCACTCCTTGAATTTTTAAAATCATGACACAATCAGACCAAATACAAAAGCCTCGGCAATAAAAAAGGCGGCACAAAGGCCGCCTTGAAATTTGCTCGGTAGCAACAAAGACTTATTTTGCAGCCTTCAGCGCTTCAATAGCGAGGATAACCGCGTTCGCAGTGATGCTGACACCGGAAACAGCGTCGGTTTTTCCGTCAGCTTTCAGTGCAATCTTTGCGGGGTCTCCAGCTTTGACAATAGCCTGGCAGAGGCGCTCGGACTGGACGTTCCACTCACCCTGTTTGGCATTCATCTTATAGGTGCCAAGCTGAGCTTCAACCAGCTTAGACTTTTTTGCCGGATCCTTGGGGATGCCGCTCCAGACAACATCAACGATACTGCCGTTCACAACGGTTACGACAACATAATCCTTCCAGCCTGATTTGTCGAAATTGGGCTGTTCAGCGTAGTACCAGCCGTCCTTGTAAGCGCCCTTTGCCACCGGCGCTGAGGCGAGCGCTTTCTTGGCAAGGGTAAAGAATTCGGAAACGGTGAAGGTGGCGCCGGTGATGGCATCGGTCTTTCCGTCAGCCTTGATCTTGGAGAAATTGATATCCTGGGTCTTTACCAGATATTCTTCAACTGCCTTGGCCTGGGCATCCCATTCAGCCTTGATGGATGAGGCTTTTATCATTCCATATTTCCCCGATGCGGCATAGGATTTCTTGTCGACCGCGCCTGCAATATTGGATACGCCGTTCCAGACCGCTCTGACGATCTTGCCATTGTTGACTTCGATGATAACTTGCTCTTTCCAGCCAGTCTTGCCGAACGCCTCATCCTGGGCGAAATAGACACCGTTCTTGACCTTGGAAAGGTCAACCTGAGCAAAAGCCATACCGGTGACGGCCGCGAGAATTAAAAGGACAGAAAAAAATCTTTTCATACTTCCTCCCTGTGAAGTGATGCTTGGTGATTACTCAATATATAGCTTAGTATATTCTGATATCTATATAAAACCATCGAAATCGAGAAATGTCAACTATGATTCAGGTGCTTTTTGCTGTTCGAACCTTGACAGAATAAAAAAAACCTCTCTAGTCTATCATTCTGGAGAAAATCATGAACCAATTGGCAGAAGAATTAAATTCGATTCTCGCGAATACTGCAGCAGGGCGGCTCTTATCGGAAATGGGAAGAAGGATGTATTTCCCGAAAGGCATTTTGACCCAGAGCGCCGAAGCCACAGAAAAAGCCTACAAATATAACGCGACCGTAGGCATGGCGTATGAGCATGGCGAACCCATGATGCTCGACGCGCTGAAGGAAGCGCTTCCCGGACTTACCCCGAAAGAAGCCGTTGCCTATGCACCGACCGGGGGCATCATGCCGCTCAGGAAGCGATGGAAAGAGTCGCTGTACCGGAAAAACCCCTCACTCACAGGTAAAGACTTTTCAATGCCGGTTGTTGTACCAGGGCTCACAGCTGCTGTTTCATATCTGACTGATCTCTTTGTCGAACCAGGCGATACTGTTGTTGTTCCAGATCTCCATTGGCCAAACTATCGCCTTATCATCGAGGAGCGCAAGACCGCTGCCGGTCTGACTTTCCCCATTTTTTCCAATGGCGGCTACAATCTTGAAGCCCTTGCCGCAAGGCTGCGCGAAGCAGGGGCCCGACGCGGCAAAGCCATCTGTATTTTGAATTTTCCCAACAATCCGACGGGCTATTCACTGACTGCCCAGGAAGCGGACAAGCTTATTGCGATGCTCGTGGATATCGCGAACGAAGGAACAGACCTCCTCGTTATCGCGGACGATGCGTATTTCGGCCTGCAGTATGAAAAGAATCTTCTCGAGGAATCTATCTTCGCCCGCCTTGTGGATGCTCATCAAAATATTCTGGCGGTAAAGGCGGACGGACCGACCAAAGAGGACTATGTCTGGGGGTTCAGGGTAGGCTTTGTTACTTTTGGCGGCAAGGGTCTCACGGATGTTCACCAGGAAGCGCTGGTCAAAAAATTGCTGGGAATAACACGCTCTTCGGTTTCCAGCTCAAGCGGGCTGGCCCAACACCTTTTACTGAAAGCGCTCGAATTTAAGGGCTATGAAGATCAGAAAGCCCGGTACCGGGCGATTCTCGAAGGCCGATACAAAGCGCTGAAAGCCGCAATTAGCAAAGCTGAGCTTCCAGACGCATTTATCCCGCTGCCCTTCAATTCAGGCTATTTCATGAGCTTCGAGTGCCGTGGCTTTTCCGCTGAACGGCTTCGGATCCGATTGCTCAACAACCATGGCATTGGAACCATTTCTATGCAAGACAAGTATTTACGTGTTGCCTTCTCGAGCGTGGAAGAAGAGGATATCCCTGATCTTCTCGACAAGATACTGCTTGTTGTCCGAGAAATTGTCGAAAACTTCAAGGGCTGACCGGCATCGTGATGTCGGTGATGATCATCCGATGGTCAGACACCGGTATGCCGGCCTCAGTGCTGGGCGGCTGCATGACAAACGTATTTTTTTCTGAAGCATTTTTTGCAAGGCTTGCCGAAATCAGAATATGATCAAGCAGGCTTCGGTAGTTCTTGTCGACAAAGGTCGGTTCCGCTGGATAAAAACTATAATTGACGGGCAGGAAATCGTTGCCGCTGTCGGTGTCTTCTTTCAAGCTGAGGAAACTGAGGACTGAATGGTTTTCAAGAAAATCAGCCGAACTGACCGTATTGAAATCTCCAGCGAGAATGATAGGTTTTTGCGAAAGCTCTGCTTCATACCGTGAAATCAGCAAGTCTGCCAGAGCTTTCGCCTGAGCCAGCCGCGCTTCATGCGATTTTTCGTCATCCATCGCTTTAAAATGGAAACCATAGATATCGAGATCCTGAGAACCCAGAGAAATCCGCGCATAAATACCGGGCCGGGGCCACAGGTCAGAGGAGCCCGGCACCAGCACCTGCCCTGACTCGACAATTTTATACCGCGAAAATACCGCGATGTCATCTTCCGATTTTGATGTTGAAAGCGCTACATAGGGCATGGACCAGCCTTCTTTAGCCAGCGAAACTGACAAGAGCGCAATGTCACCGCCTTTTTTCGTGTCCGCTTGAATTTCCTCAAAGACGACGATGTCCACCTTCGCCTCATGGAGTGCTTTTGCTACGTATTGATGCAGCGGCTCACGCTCTTTTGTCTTGGCGTTATAAAAGGCGCAATCATGAATATTCCAGTTCGCGATCCTGATAGGTCTTGCTGAAGCTGTTATGGCTGGCGTCTCTGCTGGAAATGTTTTGGGCGGCGAGAGGACTGTTTCCTGAGCGGAAATCCGCAGGCTGCCGCTTTTCTGGCCGATGGCGATCACGAAAAGCCCCAGCACGGCAGCTAGGGTCAGTACGCTCATTACCGCTGGCAGTCTGCCGCTTTTAGGCCGAGATTTTTTTCTGGTTTTCTGCTCCTCAGCTTTCATCCGGACGCTTCTCAACTTTGCCTGCCCCAATGCGGGGCAGGCTTTGGGTTTAGCATCGATTTATTATGATTTGGGAAGAATATACGATTTTAGTGGCGGGAAGCCGTTGAAATACACTGAAGAATAGCTCTGGGTGTAGGCCCCTGTGGTAAAAATATAGACACGATCACCAATCCGCGTGTTCTCAGGCATCATGTAGGTTGTTTTTTCATACAGGATGTCCATGGAATCGCAGGTTGGACCCGCCAGAATCACTTCCACTGCCGGTCCTTCGGATTCGAAATAAATCGGATATTTGATTGCTTCATCAAGGGTTTCAATCAGACCGCCGAATTTGCCGACATCAAGGAAAACCCAGGGATATCGTTCATGAACTGATTTTTTTGCGATGTTGATGATTTCCGAGACAATGACGCCGGCATCACCTGCCATTGAGCGGCCTGGCTCTATGATGATCTCTTCAGGCCACTGATTTTTAAATGAATTGTCCAGGAATCGCTTGATATCCTCTGCGTACTGGGGGAGCGTGTCAGTCGGTTCAATGTAGCTGGCAGGGAAACCGCCGCCCATGTTGATCATCTTGAGTTCGACCTTGAGATCATCGCGGGCCCAGGCAAAAAGCTGTCCGACCGTTGTCAGAGCGCTTGACCACTGACCGACATCCCTCTGCTGACTGCCAGGATGGAAGGAAATGCCATATGGTTCCAGGCCGAATCGTACAGCTGTCTTGATAAGCTGACGAGTCAGGTCGGGATGCGACCCGAATTTCTTTGAAAGCGGCCAGTCTGCGCCCAAACCTTCAGTCAGCAGCCTGAAGAATACCTTGGAGCCGGGGGCTGCCCGGGAAATCTTGTCCAGATCCGTGATTGAGTCGGTTACATAAAGCCTGACGCCTTTTTCATAAAAATAGGCAATGTCTTTTTCTTTTTTTATGGTGTTGCCGAAGCTCATCCGGTCGGGAGTGACGCCGAGGCGCAAGAGCTGGTCCAGTTCGTATCGAGTGGCTACGTCGAAATTCGATCCAAGATCCCTCAGAAGCGAAACAACCGCATCATCTGGATTGGCTTTGACGGCATAATAGATTTTCGCGAACGGCAGGTTTTTTCTGAGATCCTCATAATTCTTTTTGATAACATCGAGATCGATGATGAGGCAGGGGGTTTCCTTGTCTTTTGCGAAGGACTTGATGCGTTCGAACCGCTCGCGCGACATGTAGTTTTCGAGCGGGAAGTGGTACTGTTCTTTCATTGCCGTACCCCTTTTTTCACATTAAAATAGCCTGCGGTCCTCATCGGATTGCATGCAGGCGGTCCGTCCTTCCGGGGCCCGGCGACGTTTCCATGCTATACAATAATTATCTACTTGCCCAAAGGTCAAGCCTGTAGTATAGACAAAGCATGATAAGTTTTTTCATCAAGAAAGCTTTTTTTGATGGTTGGGATAATCTGTTTTCACTCGCGGCTCTCAACGCTGTTCATCTTATCCTCGCTTTTGTGTCGATAGTGCTTCCGATGTCGATGGGCGCTGACGGCCTTACGGCTTTTGCTTGTATTACTGTCGGCATTTTTCTGCTTTCTCTCTGGCAATCGATCTGTGCTTTCGCGATGTGTGAAGTTGCTGATTACCGATCTCTTGGCATTAAAGCCACACTGGCTTTCTTCCCGAAAGCCCTGAAGCCAGGGCTGCTTACCGGACTTTTTTCTGTGCTTATCTGGTTCGCTGTTTCCGTCGGGATTCCGTTTTATATTATTCAAAAAGGAATTGTTGGCGTTTTCCTGGCGGGCATGCTGTTCTGGACCTGTCTTGTCGGTCTTCTGGTATGGCAGTATTATCTTCCTCTAGAAGCGCGGCTTGGCGGCGGTTTCAAGAAAAACATTCGGAAAGCCTTCATTCTTTTTTTGGACAATCCTGGCTTTTCCTTGTTTCTTTTCGGCTATTCCATACTGACCATTGCAGTTTCAGCTCTGCCGGCTTTCCTGGCGCCAGGTCTTGCGGGGCTCGCTCTTGCTCAGGCTGACGCAGTCAAACTTCGCATGCTGAAATATGAATGGCTTGAAAGCACTCCGAACGCCGACAAGCATGCGGTTCCATGGAATGAACTTCTTGCGGAAGAAAAAGAGATGGTAGGGGTCCGCACGCTTAAAGGCATGATATTCCCCTGGAAGGAAGGAAAATGAATAATTCTGAGCGAATAAGAGATCAGGCCGAAAAGGCGATGTCAACCATCGTCTTTATTCAGGCCAGACAGAGCATATTGGAGCAGCTGGGATATCAGGGGCTGGATGAAAGCATACCTCTGCCGGTACAGCTGCCGGGTCCTGTCGCGCGATTTGACGCTTCAATGATTACCGAAGAAAGCATCATAACCGGCATACTTCGCTTTTTAGCATGGAAGCCTGATGCTGAGCATGCTGAATATTATCGGACGCTGGTTAAAGCTTTGCGCCCAAGCCTGCTTGAAGAACTTTCCAACGCAGGTATTGCCAAGGCTGAAGCGCATGAGTGGGAAGTGGCTGAAGAAATTTTTCTTGCCCTTGCCGGGCTGTATCCTGAAAAGTCGGAAATTCTGCTGGATCTGGCTATGCTGCATGAAGAACATGCAAAAGCCCTGGAACAGGAACAGGATGAGGAGTGCGCAGAGGCTGAAGACGACGCGGCGTATGACTATTACAAAATGCTTCTCGGCCGAGAGCCACCCTATGCACCTGCCTACTACTACGCTGCCTTGTTTTTCCTTCGCAAGAAAACCTTTGATCGGGCGTCTTCCCTGCTGACAACCTTTATCAGCCTCAGCGATGATGAAAGGCGAGTCCAGAAAGCGAAGGATATCCTCGCAAAACTCAAAAAACTTGGATATCTCGACACGACATTCAAGGAAGCGTTTGATTTTATCCGCATGGGCGAAGATGAAAAAGGTCTTGCGAAGGCGCAGGAATTTATCGAACGGTATCCGGATGTGTGGAACGGCTGGTTTCTGGCTGGCTGGGCACATCGCAAACTGCGAAATTGGGAAAAAGGCAAGGAAGCTTTTCAAAAAGCTATCGATCTTGGCTCGGAAGAGGCGGATACCTTTAATGAAATGGCCCTCTGCCAGCTCGAAACCGGTGATTTCACGGGCGCCAGGACCAGCCTGGAGCGTGCCCTGCGCTTCGAACCGGAAAATGTGAAGATTATCGCCAATCTTGGCGCGCTTGAATACCGGATGGGAAGAACCGCGGAAGCCCGAGGCTTTTTTGAGGCCGCCGTCGAGTTGGATCCCGATGACACGGTTTCGAAAACCTGGCTTGAAAAATTGGATAAAGAAGCCGGGGGAGAATAAGTCGAATGCAAGGCCGGGTAGAGCTGGCACAGGCGTTTATCGGCGAGACAATGGAGCGTTTTCAGCAAAGCAGCTCCCTGCCTGACAAAACTCTGCTCGATTCATTGCTTCACGAGGCTGTTGCTGCACTGACAGCCGAAAATCCAGAAAAGCGTCCGTATTCTGTATCAGCCCGCGAAAAATTGCCGGGTGGGTTTGTCCGCCTTTCTGCACCGCATGTTATCCTTATTCCCGACCTGCATGCGCGGTTCGACTTTCTCTCCGCTGTCCTGACTGCTTCGATTCAAGCTGAGGGATTGTGGGATGAATCGCGAACTCTGCTCGATTCCATGGACTCAGGGCTTCTGGAAATAGTCTGCCTGGGCGATATTCTTCATGGCGAATCACCCGAATCTGCGCGGAACTGGGTTCTGGCAGCTGAAAAATTCGCGAAGGACGGCCGGGATGAATCCTTGTTCTCATCCGAAATGGATGCCGAAATGGGAACTTCGATCGCTGCCCTCATGCTGGTCCTGAAAATCAAAGCGCTATTCCCCGAGTCCTTTCACTGTCTCAAAGGCAATCACGACAACATGTCCAACAGCTCCTGCGACGGCGATTTTGCGTTTTATAAATATGCCCGTGAAGGTGCCATGGGCGCGGCGTGGTTCAGACTGCGCTACGGTGATGATCTGTTGAAACAGATGAGAACGTATGAGCGGTTTCTGCCGCTTGTTGCCGCAGGAAGGTGGTTTTGTGCAAGCCATGCGGAGCCTCGGAGGGCAATCAGCCTTGAAGACCTCCTGAACTATCGGGAGCGGCCGGATGTCGTCACCGATTTGATATGGACTGGCAATGGCAGTGCTGAGGAGGGCTCAGTCCGGGAAAGCCTGGCCAATCTCATGAGCCCGGGTGATGTAGCAGGTTTCGAAGGCCTTTGGTTTTCTGGACACAGGCCGGTGAATGGTCATTATGCCCTCAGACAGGACGGAGCGCTCGTGCAAATTCACAGCCATGCAAGAGAGCAGGTTGTATTGCTCCCAAACAGCCGGATAAGCGGCCCATGGGGCGTGCAAAATGGATTAAAGGCGCCAAGAGCTGTCTTTCTGGAATTGGATAGGCAGTATCTCGTACCTTCTGCATTTTTACGATAAATAAAGCACCGCAGATTTGCACAATTGGCGAGGCTCATCGTTCTTCATTGCTTAAGCAGAGGAGGCGATGGCTTCTGGCCTGAAACTCCGGTCTTGACCATACCTGCCGGCAAGGCTAGTATCTTTATCCATGGCAGTGAAAAAACGCAAGAAACAGCAGTCGTCCGGCACTGGATGTCTTCTTTTTACGATACTGTTCTCAGTTTTGCTGGTTTTATTCATCATCAAATTCCCCCAGATCAAGGCAACGCTGGAAAAAACAGGGTTGCTCCAAAAACTGAGCACCACGGTCACAACTGTGCCCCCAGTTCCTCCTGAAAAGACGCAAATTCCGAGCTCGGCCACGAGTGTTCCGCAGGCTGAGGCGCCGGCATCTCCCGGTACAACCACAATACAACCGCGCGAAGGGAACCAGGTTCCCCAAATTTCGACATCCACCGCTGAAACGACCCGCACTGTCAGCCTTTATTTTGTCAGCATTGCGGACGATGGCGTCATTTCAAGCCACGAAGTCAAACGCGCCATCAAGGCAACCGACACACCGCTTTCTGATGCGGTAAAAGCCTTGCTCGAAGGCCCTTCGGAAAATGAAATTCGAAGCAAACTCATATCGCTCATCCCGCGGGGAACCAAGCTGAAAGGCGTATCCATGCGAGGAAGCACGGCAATCATCGATTTCAACGAAGCTTTCATGTACAACCGCTATGGCACCGAAGGCTATACGGCTCAGCTGAAGCAGATTGTGTATACTGTCACAGCGTTTCCATCCGTTCAGGATGTCCAGATACTCATTGAGGGCAAGCTGGTCGATTATCTTGGCGGGGAGGGCGTGTTTACCGGCAAGCCCCTGTCCAGGAACAGTTTCTGAATTTGCTCGGATTTAAATAGAATCAACCCTTATGAATGGCCATCGTTGCGGATTTTTTGAAACGGTGGTATACTGGCTGAAACGCACATCAGATCATTCCTAAGGAGACATATACGAAAACGACAGCGCTTCACGATTGGCACGCAGCACATGGAGCAAAAATGGCTCCCTTCGCGGGCTATGAGATGCCGATTTCCTATCCCACGGGCGCGGTTGAGGAACATGCCATTACTCGCCGGTCTGTCGGCCTTTTCGATATCGATCACATGGGACAGTTCGAAGTGTCAGGCCCTGGCGCCGATGCCTATGTTGCACGGATGGTCAGTGCCAAAACTTCCGACATGGAAGCTCCCATGGCGCGGTATTCGCTTCTGCTCGATGAGCGAGGGCTGGTGCTCGATGACCTCTTCATCTACAAGCTTGAATCATCCTGGTGGATTGTCGTAAACGCCTCAAACCGGGAGCAGGATCTGGCCTGGTTCATGG